>CAZXHQ010000447.1:0-3519 GCA_964640145.1 uncultured Rhodothermales bacterium
CAGTACGAATGGTACGAGCGCTGGGGCCGCTTCGGCGTCCGGTACAGCCTTTAGAGGGCCGTTGATCATTCCCGCTTGTACTGGCTGCGCTCGTCCGTCGCTCGCCGGCCAGGTCGCCCCCCTCAGGCGCGGTGCGGACCTCTCTGCGTTTTACGCCGCGTAGGCCACCGAAAACGTCGATGTGATCGTACCGCCGCCATGCTTCGCCTCCAACCGATGATGCTCCCAAGATACTGGATGCTGTTCGCCGCCTGCATGCTGGCCGGCGTCGAGGCCGGCGCGCAGCCCGCCGAAACGCACGAGCACCCGCACGAGCACCTTCACGGCGCTCCCGGGGAGCTGCCCGGTCCGTATCCTGACCGGATTGCCCTGACGTGGTCGGACGATCCCGCCACCACGCTGAGCGTGACCTGGCGCACGGACACTACGGCGGCGAGAGGCGTGGCGCAGGTTGCGCTCGCCCGCGCCGAGCCCTCGTTTTACACGCGCGCCGAAACGGTCGAGGCGGTGACGGAAACCCTGGATCTCTCTCCGATCGAGGACGAGTTCGTGGTCGCGCACTACCACTCCGTCACGTTCGCGGGGCTGCGCCCGAACACGCTGTACGCCTACCGCGTCGGTGACGGAAACCGGTGGAGCGAGTGGTTCCATGCGCGCACCGCCGGCGCCGACCCACAGCCCATGTCCTTCCTGTATTTCGGCGACGTCCAGAACAACATCCGCTCCCACTGGTCGCGCGCGATCCGCGCGGCGTACGCCGAAGCGCCCGACGCGCTGTTCATGATTCACGCCGGCGACCTCGTAAATAGCGCCCACAGCAACCTCGAGTGGGGCCAGTGGCACCAGGCAGGCAGCTTCATCCACAGCATGCTCCCCGGCCTGCCCGTCCCCGGAAACCACGAATATGATCCGTTTACGGAGGAAGAAGACGAACGGGACGTCGAGCACCTCTCGGCGCACTGGCGGCCCGGCTTTACGCTGCCGTTGAACGGTGCGGCGGGCTTCAAGGAATCGACGTATTACCTCGACGTTCAGGGCGTGCGGTTCATCGGGCTCAACTCGGACCCGGCTGAAGCGGACGAGCGCGCCCTCGCCGTACAGACGGCGTGGCTCGACTCCGTCCTCACGCACAATCCGTACCGGTGGACCGTTGCCACCTTCCACCACCCGATCTTCTCCTCCGGAGAGGGACGCGATAATCCGAATCTAAGGGCCGCCTGGAAACCTCTCTTCGACGAGCATCGAGTCGACATCGTGCTGCAGGGACACGATCACACGTACGCGCGCGGCCGAGCCGAGAACCTCGCCCATGGGGTCAACGCGCGTTCTCCCGTAGGCGGCACCGTGTACGTCAATTCGGTGAGCGGCGCCAAGATGTATGAGATCAGCCCGGGCCGCTGGGAGAACTACTACGGGTCCGTGGAGCTCGAGCGCGGCGCCGAAAACACGCAGCTGTTTCAGGTGATCGAGGTCGACGGTGACACGCTCCGCTTTCATGCGTACACGGTGGCGGGGGAGCTCTACGACGCCTTCGATCTCGTCAAGAAGGACGGCGGCCCTAACGAATTCATTGCCCGCATATCGCAGGGCCTCCCGGAACGCACGCACGGGAACACGCTCCCTTATGCCCGGGCGGTCGCGGCCGACGCCGTGGAGGGCACCGTCGAACGTGCGGCCGCGGGCTTCGTCGACGTCGGGGGAACCCGCTACGAGATCACAGAAGAGACGGTCTTCGAAGATGGTGACGCAGCGTCGCTGCAGGAGGGCATCATCGAGGTCGACTTCGAGCGGCGGGCGAACGGTACGACGCTCGCAACCGTCGTCGAGCTGGACGACGATGATCGCGACGTCCGCCGGATAACCGGTACGGTCGCCGACGTCGAAACGGTCGGCCGTCGAACGTTTGTCGTCGTCGGCGGCACGAGAGTCGAGATGGTGCCGGACGAGACGCAGTTTCACGGCATCCCCGGGGTGGAGGACCTCGTCGTGGATCGTTCCACGGTCGACGTCGCATACGCTCTGAACGACGATCGTGACGGCTACGTGGCCGTATCGGTCGAGGCCGCCGACGACGCAGGCGACTGATCCGAGCCGCCCTATCATGACGCCAACGAGGCCGTTTCATCCACGCAACCCGATCATGCCGGCCGCCACGCCCCTCATCGAATTCGTCGACCTGCGCACGCTCCTCGTCTCCGCCCTGGCACTTCTGGCAGCCTGCTCGCCGGAGGAGCCCGCCGCCGATTCCGCGCACGTTCTCGCGGAGGCCTTTCTCACCCCTCCCGACGAGCCCGCCAATATCGACTCCCCGGCCCTCTGGCACGGCCCGAACGGCGAACACTGGGTGCTCACCACGGCGAAGGAAGCCGACGTGATCGTCGTAAATGACGCCGTCACGGGAGCCGAGCTCGATCGCGTGGGCGGAGAAGGAACGGATCCCGGACAGCTCGACCGGCCAAACGGCATCGCGGTCATCGACGACGTGGCCGTCATCGTCGAGCGGAACAACCGGCGGGTGCAGGTCCTCTCGCTGCCGGACTTCGAGCCCCTCGGATTCATCGGCGAGGAGGAGCTCAGGTGGCCGTACGGCCTCACTCTGTTTCCGGTTGAGGAGGCGGAGACGTATGCGCTCTACGTGACCGACAACTACGAAGACGAGAACGAGGAGGTGCCCGCAGACAGCCTCCTCGGAGAGCGGATAAAGCAGTATCTGTTCTCCATCGAGAACGGATCGGTTCGAAGCGAACTCGTGCGTGCGTTCGGTCCGACGTCCGGCGACGGCGTCCTGCGTGCGGTGGAGTCCATCTTCGCCGATCCGGCGTCAAACCGGCTGTTGATCGCCGAGGAGACGCCGCCTTCTCACATCAAGGTCTTTACACTCGAGGGCACGTATACAGGTGACGCCATCGACGCCGAGCACTTTCCGAATGAAGCCGAGGGGCTTGCCCTCTATACGTGCCCCGACGGAGACGGGTACTGGCTCTCGACAGACCAGGGCGACACCTCGAACACCTTCCACGTCTTCGACCGACAGACGCTCGATATCATAGGCTCCTTTACCGGCGACCGGATCAGGAATACGGACGGCATCGCGCTCACGCAGCGGAGCTTCGGACCGTTCGCCAGCGGCGCCTTCTACGCCGTCCACGACGACCAGGCCATCGGCGCCGTCTCGTGGGATGCCATCGCCGGCGCGCTCGACCTTCGCACGGACTGCCCGCCGGGCGCGGCCTCGTGATGGCAATCGCTCCGCCACGATCCTGCGGGGGTTCCACGCCTGCGATCGCGTCTTTGACGTCGGCGAGACAAGCGCACGGCTCTTCACGGGCCCAGGTACCGCCGCCGACAAGTCGCCCGCAGGCTGCGTTAACGTACACACAACCAACCCGACCCTTCGCATGAAACGATTGACTTGTTGGATCGCCTTCGCCGCGCCGGCTGCATCCCAGCGCTCGAAAGCATATTCGGATCTGCCCCGCATGCTGAAGGCGTTCTGTCTGCTCGCGATCACGATGTCGT
>CAZXHQ010000448.1:0-3511 GCA_964640145.1 uncultured Rhodothermales bacterium
GGAACGTCGCCGAAGGGCGCACGCGGGAGCCTCGCGGCACCCAATTCGTTGGTGTGTACCCTCGTCGGCCGTGCCCGGTCGCGTCGACCGGGACTGTTTCGCCGGCCTGGACCTCTACCAACCACCTGCCCTTGATCGACGTGCCGCTTCCGTTTCACGACCCGGTGCTCATCTTTGCGCTGGTGATGCTCATCGTTCTCGTGGCCCCGCTCGTGTTCGGGAAGCTGCGCATTCCCGGAATCGTAGGTCTCATCGTGGCGGGGGCGATCGTCGGACCGAGCGGCGCCGGCCTCCTCGAGCGCGACAGCACGATGATCTTGCTGGGCACGGTCGGTCTGCTCTACCTGATGTTCGTGGCCGGCATTGCGCTCGATCTCAATCAGTTCCACAAGCTCCGCTCGAGGAGCCTTACCTTCGGTCTGCTCTCCTTCCTGATACCGCAGACGTTGGGCATCGCCGCGGGCCTCTACGTGCTCGGCTACGCGTGGGCGCCGGCCGTACTGCTCGGATCGATCGTCGGATCGCACACCCTCCTGGCGTATCCGATCGCAAGCCGGCTCGGTCTTACCAGGAACGCAACCGTGACGATGACCATGGGCGGCACCATCGTCACGGACATGCTCGCGCTGCTCCTTCTGGCCATCGTGACCCGGGTCACGGAAGGCGTCCACGGCGTCCTGTTCTGGCTTTCCTTCGTCGCGGTGATCGTCGCGTATCTGGCCGCCGTCGTCTACGGCCTGCCCCGGACCGGGCGATGGTTCATGCGGGCCACGCGCAACGATCCGAACCTCTCGTTCATCTTCCTGGTGACGGCGCTGTTCGTCACGGCCTACCTGGCGCAGGTGGCCGGACTCGCCCCGATCATCGGCGCCTTCATCGCCGGCATCGTCTTGAACCGTCTCGTACCGGATGTCGGACCGCTCATGAGCCGCGTGAAATTCGTCGGCGAGGTCTTCTTCATCCCTTTCTTCCTGATCTCCGTGGGCATGCTCGTCGATTTCCGATCGCTGGCAGCAGGCATCGACGTGTGGTTCGCCGCGCTGCTCTTCACGGGCGTCGTGCTGGTCGGGAAGTTCCTGGCATCGAAAAGCGCGCAGCTGATCTACGGCTATACTCGGGAAGAGGGATGGCTGGTCTTCGGACTGACGGTTCCGCAGGCTGCGGCGACGCTGGCGGTCACGCTGGTGGGATTCGACCTCGGGCTGTTCGATCAGACGGTGGTCAATGCGGTGGTCGTCATGATCCTCCTGACGTCGCTCCTCGGTCCGTGGCTGGTGGAGCGCTACGGACGGGTCGTGGCATTGTTGGAGGAGGCGGCGCCCTATCAGGCCGGCGAAGGTCCACAGCGCGTGCTCATCCCGCTTTCCAATCCGGCGACGGCCCACTCCCTGGTAGACGTCGCCCTCGCCATCCGGCGTGATGGGTCGCACGAACCGGTCTATCCGCTGACGGTCGTCCGCCCGGACGGCGACGTGCCGGCACAGGTCGCCGCCGGCGAGAAGCTCGTTGGCGAGGCTGTGGTGCACGCCGTAGCCTCCGACGTCCCGGTCACGCCGATGACGCGCGTTGACGAGAATCCCGCCCATGGCATCGCACGGGCCGTCGTGGAACAGCGGATATCACACGTCGTGATCGGCTGGGGCGGCCCCGCCCCGCCGGTCGAGCGTATTTTCGGAAGCGTGTTGGACCGGTTGCTCGACATGATCGCGGAATCCGTGCTCGTCGCGCGGCTGGCGCGCCCGGTGAACACGGTCCAGCGCATCGTGATCGCCGTGCCGCCATTCGCCGAACGCGAGCCCGGATTCGACGCCGTCGTGCGGGACGTCAAGATGATGGCCGGGCGGATCGGGGCGGACCTGCACGTGCTCGTCACGCACAGGCATCGCAAGCACGTCGAGCAGCACTTGCGTGCCGCGCGGCCGGACGTGCCGCTTCGGATCGAAACGCTGTCCCAGTACCCCCGGCTACTCGATCGGATTTCCGGCTTTCTCGGGGAACACGACCTCGTGGTGCTGATCAGTGCAAAAAGGCAACAGATTTCGTGGCAGCCCGTGCTCGATCGGCTGCCGAGGTGGTTCACGCAGCGTTTTCCCGATCAGGATTTCATCGTCGTCTACCCCGACCATCGTGAGCGAGATGCAGAGGCCCGCCGCCGGGAACTCCTCGGTCCGGCCGATATCGAACCTCCGGTCGGATATTTCCTCGAGGTCGAGGCGCCACGAGGCGAGGCCGCGCTTCGGGAGATGCTGCGGCCCGCGATGGCCGACGAATCTGCGATCGACGAAATCATACGGCTGGTCGTCCTCGACGTCGATGCCCACCGGCAGGAAATGGGGCCCGGCATCCTTCTCCTTCACACGCACACGACGCACACCACACGTCCGATTCGAGTGGCCGGAACGCGCCGCGAGGGGATCCTCTTCAAGGGTCTGGATCACCGAATTCAGGCCGTCTTCCTGCTGGTCAACCCTGGCCGATATTCGCCGGGCGACCACCTTCAGGCCCTCGCGCGAATGGCCGTCGCGGCTCATTCGGTCGAAGGTGCGTACTACGACCGGATGGTCGAAACCCTTCGCAACCTCGACGACTTTCGCGGCGAGGAGGCGGACGACTGGTCCGAAGGATAGGGCGGGTCGGCAAACGCGGGGTCGCACGCAGCGATATGTGGCTCGGTGGGAAACCGGCGGCTGCGCATGACTTCTCGGGGAAACGCGGGGGCGAGACCGTGCGGGAGGCCCGTCGGCGAGAGCGTACACCGAAACGCGGCGGCGTTCGGAGGTGCGCTAAGGCGGTACTGTTCGGCGGTGCACTACGTCGGTATCCTTCGTTGGTGCGCTACGGCGAGATCGTTCGGCGGTGCACTACGGCAGTACCCTTCGTTGGTGCGCTACGGCGAGATCGTTCGGCGGTGCGGACCCGACCAGAGGCCCTCCCTGTCGATCCACGTCCACCCCTCCAGCTCGAGCCCGACGGAGCGCTGAGGCCACCCCTTCTCGACGCGGCGCTGCATGCCTGACCAGGCGGGCACGCCGCTCGTCGAATCGGCCGTCTCTACGCTGGAGGCGCCGACGGCAGAGGCGTCGCGGAGGCATTGCTCGGGGCTGCGGCCCTTGAGAAGGGCCGCGAGGAATCCGGCCAGCGTGCAGTCGCCTGCGCCCGTCGTTCCGACGGCCTCCACGTCGAAGCAGGGATGCAGCAGCGTGCGACCTCGCCACGAGTCGGTGAAATCGAGGCCGGGCACGTTCTGGAGGCGGGACGGTTCGTCGGTCGTGCGGAGAAACAGGCCGTTCGATCCCAGCTTGAGGACGACGATCGCGGCGCCCATCTCGACGAGCCGGTTGGCGACGTCTGCCAGGATCGAGGCGTCATAGGACTCCGGGGCGGACCGGTCGAGCATGAAGCGAATTTCGCCGATGCTGGGCCCGAATACGTCCACCTGCGGGAGCGTTTCTCGCAGAAAGGCCGTCCAGTCGGCGCCTCCCGCTTTCGAGTTGGGGTCGATCTGCGCCGT
>CAZXHQ010000449.1:0-3510 GCA_964640145.1 uncultured Rhodothermales bacterium
CAGCAGAAGCATCGCCTGCGCGCGCGGCAGCGCACGGAGGCGGCGTCGACCGGCGCCGATGTTGAAGGTTGAAGGTTGAAAGTTGAAAGTTTCTCATTCCTGATCGGTTAGCCCGCTGCAGAAAGAACCCTCAACCTCCAACCTTCAACCTTCAACCTTCAACCTCACCGTCATGCTGGCGGCGGTCGATGCCGGCCGGCACCACGGTCGGCTTGAAGAGGAAGCCGTTGATGCCGGACGGCGTACCGGGGTGGCCCTGCACGACGAACGACTTGCTGACGTCGAAGTCGATCGTGAGCGTCACATCCTCCCCTTCCTGGATCGTCAGATCGTCGACGAGTACTTTGATGCGGTCGCTCGGGACCTTGAGATCGAACTCCGTTCCGTCTATCAGAACGATCGTCGCGTCCTCCACGTAGAGGCGCACGGAATGATACGTGCCCGGCTCCACGGTCACGTCGCCGAGAGGAGCGAAGACGCCTTCCTGCAGGTCGAGCAAATTGTACTGGGCCGCCTCGTCGGAGATCGTGACGGAACCGCCGGTCTCGCTGTGCACCTCCACTCGGCTGATCGTCACGTTGGTTGATTCTACCAGGTCGAACGGAAACGGTGCGTCGATCATGTGGACTCTCAGACGCGCTTTGCCCTCGGAGTCGGCGCCGATCATTCCGTCGCACGCTGCGAGGCCGACGGCGGCGACGAGCAGCGCAATGACCGGAGCGAACCAGGTTCGCTGCATTCGTTGTTTCAAGCTATCCATCTTTACTACCTGTTGCTTCTTGGTATCGTCGATTGGCGACAGCGCGCCCTTTTTCATTCGTCGGCATCGATTGCAAGAAGCGGGCCAAAGGGTGTGGCCCGAGAGGGTGCGCGCCACGCTCGTGCTCGTTCGTGTCCTCGATGCGCAGGGTGTGCACGTGATGCTCGATCGAGGTCACGTGGGTGCCCCCGTCGCATGGCGTGGTGTGCTCAGGTCGTACCCGGGTCCTGCCGCCGCACGGCCTCGAAGACGGCCGCACCACGCAGGGCGACGAGAAGGGCCATAGGAACGAGTGCTCCATGAAAGGCCTGGGGCCAGAAGGGAAGGGTGGCCAGGGCGGCGGCGGCCATCCCGCCGCTTACCACGACGTAGGAGGTGAGCCAGCGGGGAATGCGCCTCCGGTACGCAAGGAGGGCCGCGGCGGCGATGAGATGCGTCGGCCAGGCCCAGAGGAGGTGCCAGTTTCGTTCGGTGACGTCGTGGTGGGAGACGAACCAGAGATAGGCGATCAGCAGTCCGGCGACGCCGGCGACGAAGAACAGGGAGGCGTCGAAGGCGCGCACGATGCCGGCGCCCCGCCGCGCGCGGTAACTGATGACGAGGCCGACGGCGAACACCGTCCAGCCGGCGACGACGCCCCACGGAAAGCTCGTACCGGGCCCCTCGTAGCCGTCGATCCAGAGCAGCGTGTCGGTCCGGCTTACGAGCGGATAGGAAACGCCGCCGTCGGCGACCATGGCATGGTCGAATGCGCGCATCAGATAGTCGGGAAGAAACATGGTTTCATACGGCCGTGCGACCCGGTCGACGGGAGCGCCGAGGAGCCAGTCGATGCCCGGGTCCAGAAACGGCACCTGGCGCTGGTACGGGTCGATGAGCTGCCGGAACGTCAGTCCCGGATTCGGTTCGTCGGTGAATCGAACCGCTCCGCTGAGTGCGATCTCGAACGCATCCCGAATACGCGTGCTGCAGTTGTCGAAGAGAAAATGGTAGCGGTAAGAGCGGTTCTCGGGGCGCAGGTTTACGTCCAGAAATCGGATGAGCGCCTCCTTTTGTCCGGGTGACAGATCGAGCACCTGTTCGATGACCGGTCGGCCTTCGGCCCGGTATTGTCGGAGCGCCGCGTCGACGTCCTGGAGAGCCAGCTGATAGTTGAGGCTGCCGTGCAGGAATCTGGCCAGGAAGAAGTCCGTCTCGAAGTCGAACGTTCCGTAGTTGTACGACCTGTCGACGCCGTGGTCGGGAATTGCGATCCGTATGGCGCTGTGGCCCCAGAGCGAATAGATCTGGTCCCCTGGCAGGATCGTCAGCAGGGAGACCTGCAGGCTGTCGGCCGCCTGCTCCTGATGGGGCGCGCCGGAGGGCGGCGCCTGAGCGTGCACGCCGGAGATCCGCAAGAACGCGGTGAGGAGGAGCAGCGAAATCCGGAAGAAGGCTGGCATCTGGCTCGAGGGACGGCTATGTTCTCGCGCGTCGGCATCGGCACGCTCCGGACCGACCGCTGCGACAAAGGGTAGTGCTGAGTTGGATGTCTCTCAAAGGATCGTGACCCGAACCGAACGAGCCGCGAGAACGATCTCCGCGCTGCGAGCCGTCATTGACACGCCGGAGACGGAGCTCGCGCACGAAAATCCGTACGAGCTCATCGTTGCGGTGATCCTGTCGGCCCAGTGTACGGACGCACGCGTAAACATGGTAACGCCCGCCTTCTTCGAGGCGTTTGCCACCGTCGAGCGGCTCGCTCAGGCCGAGCCGGAGGACGTGTATCCGTACATCGAGTCCATCTCGTTCCCGAACAACAAGGCGAAGCATCTCGTGGCGATGGCCCGCCGCGTCGTGAACGCATACGACGGGCGGATTCCGGATACCGTTTCCGAGCTCATGACGCTTCAGGGCGTCGGCCGAAAGACGGCGCAGGTCGTCGCCTCGGTGGCCTACGACCGGGCGGCGCTCCCCGTCGATACGCACGTATTCCGCGTCGCGAACCGGATCGGGCTCGTCCGCAAGGCCGATACGCCGCTGAAGGTCGAGCGGCAGCTCAAGCGCATCGTCCCGGAAGCCGACTGGGGCGAGGCGCATCACCTGCTCATCCTCCACGGCCGGTATACCTGCACGGCTCGGAGTCCGACCTGCGGATCGTGCCCACTGACCGGAATCTGCCGCTTCTATAAGCGGCTCGAGCGCCTTCCGGAGGCGCTGGTCGGACTGGATGCGGGCCGGGGGACCTATTTCTGCAAGACGCGGCGGCATTATTTCGACGAGCCGGACCGGCACACCGACCGGCGCGGCGTAGCCCAGATCTGCTGTCCCCGCTGCGGGTCCATGAATGTATTTTACAGCAAGACCGGCGCCTCGACGAAGAAAGTCAAGGATTACCGAGTATGACACATCCGCCGACCGGGCGGGAAGCCTGTCGAAGCACTCGATGTACGGTTGGAGGGGCCGGCAATCTATCGACGGCCATCCGGGGAGGTTCCGCCTTGCGGCGGATCCCTCCACGTCCCACGAATCAGGCTGAAATAGAACCACGATATGGAACGGAGCAAGCGCCACATCCTCCTCATCCTGGATGGTTACGGGATAGCGGAGAACCCCAGAGTCAGCGCCATCGATCGCGCCGAGAAACCGTTTTTGGACCATCTTTTCGCCACGTATCCTCACGCCCGGCTCCAGGCGTCGGGTAAAGCGGTCGGACTGCCGGAAGGTCAGATGGGGAATTCGGAGGTGGGCCACATGAACCTGGGTGCCGG
>CAZXHQ010000450.1:0-3506 GCA_964640145.1 uncultured Rhodothermales bacterium
CAGGTACGATGAGGGTCGACGCGCGTGTAGGATGAGGGTCGACGTACATGTACGACGAGGGTCGACGCGCCTGCTCCGCCCCGACGGACACGAGCCCGAAGGGAGACGTGACGCCGGCAAAATACCGGAGCCATTGCGAGCAGTTCGGAGTGCGATACACCGGCCGTCACGGGTTGGCGTACTTGCGAATGGATGTACTGAGTCGACGTCTTCGCATACGCTAACATAGCGACGGCGGCCCTTTCGTGCTACCATGCAGGTGCCCACGAGGGATCGACGATCCGGTCGCCGCGGTGCAGCGCGGCGATCCGGTCCATGTCGTCGTTGGACAGCTCGAAGTCGAACAGCTCGAAGTTCTCCCGTCGGTGATCGGAGCTCGAGGCCTTCGGAATGGCAGCGACCTTATCCTGCTGGATGAGCCACCGCAGGGTAACCTGCACGGGCGTCTTCCCGTGGGCGGAGGCCAACTCCTGCAGGGTCTCGTCACGCAAGACCTTGCCGCGCGCAATCGGCGAGTAGGCGGTCAGCAGCACGTCGTGCTCGGCGGCGAAGTCCAGCAGCTCCGCCTGTCCCAGGTATGGATGGTATTCGACCTGGTTGCAGAAGATGGGAGCATGTCGAGCGGCCTGGCCCAGGAGGTCGACCGTGAAATTGCTAACGCCTACGTGTCTCGTTTTGCCCTCCTCCATGAGCGCCCTCATCGCGCCCAGCGTCTCCCCAAGATGCATGTCCGGCGCCGGCCAGTGGATCAGCAGCAGGTCGACGTATTCGGTCCTCAACTTCGACAGACTCTCCTCGAAGGAGGACCGGACGCGGCGGGGCTCGAGGCTGTCCATCCAGACCTTCGTAGTCAGAAACACCTCGCTCCGATCGATGCCGGCGTCGTGGAGGCCGTCTCCTACCTGACCTTCATTGCCGTAGACCTGCGCCGTGTCGATATGCCGGTAGCCGATCTCGATAGCGTCGGCGACCCCCCGACGGCACGCTCGGCCCGTCAAGCGATACGTCCCAAATCCGAGCGCAGGGACATTCACTCCTTGAATCGTCTTGTATATCATGTGGTGGAAGCGTACGTAATGGTGACGTGTGAGAGGCCGTAGCGGGGTCGCCCGTGCCTCGGCGGGTTATCTCCCGTAAGGTATCGGTGGTTTATGGCGTTTTGAGGTATCGGTGGTTTATCGCGTTTTAACGTATAGGTGGACCGCCGCGTCAGGTATCGGTGCGCCATCGCGTAAGATATCCGAAAGTACGATCCGGCGTCCATGAAAGAGGTCCCGGGCCCCGAGATGAGCGAGTCGTCTGAATGGGCGGACCTCACCCTGTCGATGTCGCAGGTCGCGGATCTGGCGTGGCGCTGGCTGCCCGCGATCGTGGCATTCACGTTTTTGCCGTACCTCCTCGTGTGGGGCATGCCCGACATGCCGGAATGGCCGGGTCTCTGGAACGCGGTTCTGGGGCTGGTCATCGGCGCGGCGGCGTTCGTCTTCATCTACGCCGCCAGCGCGCTCGCGCACGAGGCGCTGCACCTGGGCGCCATGATCGTGGTGGGCGGCGTCCCGCCATCGAGCCTCCGATTCGGGATGCGGCTCTCCGAAGGCGTGCTCTACGTGCACACGAGCCGACCCATGTCGGCGTGGGCCTACCGCGTCGTGCTCGTGACGCCGGCGTTGGTCCTCGGCATCGTCCCGACCGTGCTGGGTACCTTCTACGGGTGGGGCTGGCCTGTCGCATACGGATTCGTGATGCTCGCGTCGGCGCTCGGCGATTTTGCCGTGCTGCACCTCATACGGCATGTGGATGCTCGAACGCCGGTTCGCGATCATCCGAAGGAGATTGGTTGCCAGGTCCTCGTCAATCCGCCGCCCTCCTGAACCACGTACGGAGGACCTCCTCGGCCGGCTTGTCCTGCGGCGTGAAGTCGAGCTCCCGCCCCCGGCGGCTGTCCTGGGGGTAGAGTTTCCAGATGATGGCGCCGCCAAACCATGGGCGATCCCACATCGCTTCGAAAAACCCCCGGTAGAGGTCGGCCTGCAGCCGGTAGTCCGGCTCGACGTCCTCCTCGCGGGAGGGCCATCTCCAGGGCTCTTCGGCGGCATACGGGACGCTCCGGTAGCCGACTTCAGTAAAAAGAATGGCCCGGTTCTCGGCCGCGCTGAGCCGCCGAAGCGCATCCCGATGGTCGACCCATCCTCGCTTGATGGTCTCCAGGTCCGGATCCGAATCGGAGGAAAGGGGGAAGTAGGCCTGGACGCCGATGGCATCCAGCGCATCCCAGAACGAAACGTCGAGGTAGTCGTCGTGCCAGTTCGCGCCGTAGGTCAGTGTGCCGTCATATATGGAGCGGATCTCCGCGATCAGGCTTCGCCAGAAGGCCGGACGCTCCCGCACCGGGTTGGCAAGCTCCGTACCCACGATGAGCAGGTCGGCGTCGATCTCGGCTGCCAGACGCGCGGTGTGCAGGAGGTAGGCCCGGTAATCCGCCTCCCAGGTCGTCCATTTCTTTTCGCTGTCGAAATCGATGTCGGCGCTCCAGGCTCCGCCACGGAGCCAGATCTGCGGTTTGAGGATGATGCCCATATCGAGTTCGGCCGCCCGCTGAGCGAGCGCGCGCGCACCGTCTTCACTTTCTGAATACCAGCGTACGTCCGGCGAGAAACGAATGTGAGGATCGCCGGCCGCTTCCTGGAAGCCGAAGGTCACGAGGGCGAGATGGGTCGCACCGAGATCGTACACGGCCCGAAGCGCACTGTCGCTCGGTGCGCGTCGCGCGTCAAACACCACGGCCGCTACGCGGTCGCCGTTCTCGTCTGCGAGGACGTGATCGGCCTCTCGATCGGTGCTTGCCGCATATTCGCAGCCCGCCACGAGCAGCGCGGCCAGGATGATACTCTGCCGGGTAGACTGTAGATTGGACATCTTCCGAAATCGGGTGGCACGGGTGACGACGACGGGAGCGTCAACAGGTCAACGCGCTCAAACCGCGCGGGATTCGAGGGCGTCACGCTCCACTCATCGCGGAATGCCCGATCGGCCTTCGTCCTCGCGCATCCACATCCACACATCCATCTCATGCGGACCCTGACATACGACGTAGCGATTGTCGGCGGCGGCATCGTGGGACTGGCCGCCGCCTACAACCTCGCCGAGCGGCGTCCGAGCCTGTCGCTGGTTGTCCTCGAGAAGGAAACCGAGGTGGCGCTCCACCAGACCCGGCGTAACTCAGGGGTGATTCATTCGGGCATCTACTACCGGCCAGGATCGCTCAAGGCGCGAAATTGCCGCGAAGGCAAGCGCGCCCTCGTCGCCTTCTGCGAGCGGGAGGACATTGCCTACGACATGTGCGGCAAGGTCATCGTGGCCGTGACTGAAGAAGAGCGTGAGGGCCTGCGCCGCATCTACGATCGGGGGAAGAATAACCGGATCGAGTGCGAGCTGATCGGTCCCGAGCGCCTCCGCGAGCTCGAGCCGCACGCGGCCGGCGTCGAGGCGATCCACGTGCCGGAGGC
>CAZXHQ010000451.1:0-3501 GCA_964640145.1 uncultured Rhodothermales bacterium
CTCCGGCGTCGGGCGTCTCCACCCGTGCCTCGTCCGCTTCGGCGAGCCGTGCCGCCACGGGTAGGTAGACGCGTTCGTCAAAGAGCGCAAGGAGCCCGTAGATTTCCTTGAAAGACGGATCCCCCGGCAGAGGCCTCCCCGTGAGCACGTCCTCGGGAATCAGCCCCACGTGCTGCTGCAGCGCACCTGCTTCCTCACCGAGGTGGGCGATCTGCTCGAGCACGGCCTCTCGCGTTTCGCGAGCTCGAAGAGCTTCTGGTGATGCACGCATGACGGATGGGGGCTGTCGGTGCCTCTGCACAAGTACGGGATTATTACTACGCGGCTGAAACGAGATCCGCTCGCGCCGATTAGCCATCGCTAGGTCCTGCATCCATCGACGGACGAGAGGAACGTGTCATGCCGGAAGCCTGGACTGATAAGGACGAGCGCCAATACGAGGAAATCAAGAAACAGCAGAAGGCCCAAGGCAAGTCGACGGACCGGGCGGAGGAAATCGCGGCCCGGACCGTCAACAAACGGCGCCGTGAGGAAGGTCGGGCAGAAGACTCCTCCGGGGGAACGGGTAATCCGAACACCCGGCTGGAGGATCGCACCAAAGAGCAGATCTACAACCGCGCCAGGGAGCTCGGGATCGAAGGCCGCAGCAACATGTCGAAAGAGGAGCTGATCAAAGCCGTCCGGAGCCGAAGCTAGCGGGCCGTTGATACATTCCCGCCGGCCCTTCGTACATCGGGTTCTTCAACCGGCTCTATTCGGCCTGGTGATGCGATGCCGGCGGCCCCCTGCGTTCGCTGCCCCAGTCCATGTCGGCGGAGACGACCTCTTCGGCATCGAGGTGTAGTGGTTCCTTGACGTCTTCTCCGACCTGCTCGGCCAGATAGGCGAGAAAATGACGGTCCTTCAGGCTGTGGATGTTGTTCTCGTGACGAAAGTCCCATTGTTGCCCGAACTGCCGATCCTTATAGGCATCGAGGTATTCGAGCCGATCCTTCAGGCGCTCCTTCGGCATGAGCAGCCGGTCGAGCCCGAAGACCGCCTCGTCACGGCTCTGAAAGGTGAGGTCGTATTCCTTCGACATCACGATCGCTTCTTCCGGACACACCTCCTCACAGTACCCGCAGTAGATGCAGCGCAGCATGTTGATCTCGAACCACTCCGGTTCGCGTTCCTTCTCACCCTCGATCTCGCGCGACTGCATCGAGATGGCCATCGGCGGGCAGGCGCGTGCGCACAGGTTGCAGGATACGCAACGGGGCTGGCCGTCTTCCTCGACGAGAACGGGACGGCCGCGGTAGCTGTCGGGAGGATACCACTGCTCCTCGGGATACTCGAGCGTGTAGGAGGGCAGCTGCATCTTCCGGAAGCTATAGCCGAGACCTTCGAAGATCTTCGGGAGGTAGATGCGCTCCCAGAAGTTCAGGTCCCGCTCGTTCTCCTTTCTGAGATTGACCGGTTTGCCGGGCATAGACGGATGGAATGTGCAGGTCGAAGGATGTGCTCGCCAAGATAGCGGGTCGGGAGCACTCCTACGAGCGGTGTGCGTTAATAGGTTCAGAAGAATCGGCCGTCTCCGGATCAGGACGCCGACTCGCTTACGGGAAGCCGAACGCGGAAGGTTGTTCCCGCACCCGCCTCCGACGCGAGGATCTCGATGCTCCCGTCGTGCCGTTTTATCACTTCGCGGGCCACGTAGAGCCCCACGCCGGTTCCCGTCTGCTTGGTGGTGAAATGCATTTCGAAGACGTGCGGGAGGACGGCCTCGTCGATGCCGACACCCGTATCGCGTATGCGGAGGTCCGCCTGCCCGTCGACGACGTCCAGCTCGATCGTCAGCGTGCCGCCGTCCGGCATGGCGTCGAGTGCATTGACCGCCAGGTTGAGCACCGCCTGCTTGACCCGCTGCCGGGATCCGTTCAGGCGCGCCATGTGATCACTGCAAGCGCACTCGAGCCTCACGTCCTGCGCCGACGCCTGCGGTTTGATGAGGCGCACGACATCCTCTACGACGTCTCGCAGGCTGAAGGCCCTCTCCTCCGTGTCGGCCGGATTGATCTCTTCGAGGAGCAGCGTCAGCGCGCGGTTGAGTTCGCCGATATGCTTACGGATCACCTCCAGCGAACGGATTTCCTGCGCGACCTCGTCCTCCCCGTTCTCAGGCGCCAGCATGTCGCGAAGGAGATCGGCGTGTACCATGACAGCGGAGAGCGGCTGCTTGAGATCCCGGACCATGGCCTGACAGAGGCGCCTGGTGTTGCGGAACTGCGCGGCCAGTCGAAGATCCGTCGCCATCCGCCGAACGTTTTCCGCGTCCTTCACGCTCAACAAAAAGCCGGTGCAGCTTTCTTCGTCGAGACCGTGGATGCCGAGCGAAACGTGCCGGATGTCCTCGTCCACCTCGATGCGGATCTCCTTGTGGACGGATCGGGCCGCGTCCGACTTGATCGACTGGACCAGGTCTCGGATGGCGGTCGCGGATTCAGGATGGCATGCGTGGAGATCGAGGCGGTCTCCGCAGCCGAGCAGCTCTCGAGCCCGATCGCTGGCAAATTCGATCTCGCCGGTGGGGCTGAGAATCACGAACCCCGCTTCGACGAGTCTCGAAAGGACCGTAAAAACGCTCGCAAAGTCCGGTGCCGTCCGCGTCTGCATGTCCGGTACGCAATGAGCCTTCGGGTATCGAAGTAAAAATATGGCTCGGCCCGGACCTTAGCGTCGGCGGAAGCGCCGTTCGCGCACGTATTACGTAACCGATCGGCTATATTTAACGCCGCCACCCTCGCTTATCGACACGACAGCTGCAGCTATGTACCGCTTCAGGGATCGCGCCAAGTTTTATCTCGAGCGCTGGATACAGCGCGGGGCAGCCATGCAGCTGCTCTTCATTGCCGGGGTCATCGTAAGCATCGCGGTGACGGGCGGCCTGATCGCGTGGATCTTCTCGCCGCAGTTCGACCATCCCGGCGGTGCGATCTGGTGGGCCTTTCTTCGGCTTACCGATCCCGGCTACCTCGGCGACGACGAGGGGGCGTTGCTCCGCACGCTCTCCACCGTGATCACCGTGCTCGGCTACGTCCTCTTCCTCGGCTCACTGGTGGCCATTCTGACCCAGTGGCTCAACGCAACGATGCGCAAACTGGAGAGCGGTCTCACTCCGATCACCATGCGCGATCACGTCCTGATTCTTGGCTGGACCAATCGAACGGCGACGATCGTGCAGGAGCTGATGCTCTCCGAAGCACGCGTTCGACGGTTCCTGCGCCGGCGAGGCGCCAGGACGCTGCGCATCGTCGTGCTCTCCGACGTCGTGAACCGAGAACGCATGGTGGAGCTTCGCGAAACGCTCGGCTCGCGATGGCGAGAACACCGCGTGATCCTCCGATCGGGCACGTCGCTGCGCATCGAGCACCTGAGACGGGTGGCATACCGCACCGCGTCCGTGGTGATTATTCCGGGGGCCGACTTCCTGCTGGGCGGTGCCCAGGCGACGGACGCTCGCGT
>CAZXHQ010000452.1:0-1676 GCA_964640145.1 uncultured Rhodothermales bacterium
GTATCAGGGCGCCGGCTCAGCCGATTTCACGGCGTGACCGCCGAACTGATTTCGCATGGCAGCCAGCAGCTTGTAGGCGTACGAGTCCTCGACGCGCGATTCGAGCCGAGCCGTGAGGGCGAGCGAGATGACGGGGGCCGGGACGTCCAGGTCGATGGCCTCTTTTACCGTCCAGCGTCCTTCACCCGAGTCCTCGACCCACGGCGCGATCTCTTCGAGCTCGCGGTCGTCGCTCAGCGCCGAGGCCGTTAGATCTAGCAGCCACGAGCGCACGACCGATCCGAATCGCCACGTTTCGGCCACCTGATGAAGGTCGAGATCGAACTCCTCCTTTGCCTTAAGGATGTGAAACCCTTCGGCATAGGCCTGCATGAGTCCGTATTCGATGCCGTTGTGGACCATTTTGACGAAGTGGCCCGAACCGGCCCTGCCCATATGGCCCCAGCCCTTCGCAGGCCCGGGCGCGAGCGTCTCGAGAGCCGGGCGCAGACGGTCGACGGCCTCGTCGTCACCCCCGACCATCATGCTGTAGCCTTCTTCCAGGCCCCAGACGCCGCCGCTCGTACCTACGTCTATGAGGTGCAGATCGTGCCGGCGAATCTCCTCGGCCCGGCGAATCGTGTCCTTGTAGTTGGAGTTGCCGCCGTCGACGAGGATGTCGCCCCCATCCAGATGCGGAATCAGGGATTCGATCGTAGCGTCGACCGGATCACCGGCCGGCACCATCATCCAACAAACCCGCGGCCGTTCGAGTCGGCCGGCCAGGTCTTCCAGAGACGCCGCCCCCTGTGTTCCTTCCGCCTCGAGCCGCCGGACGCTTTCTTCGTCTAGATCGAATGCGACGACCTCATGACCTCCTTGCAGCAGGCGACGGCTCATGTTCCCGCCCATCTTTCCAAGTCCTATCATTCCGATCTGCATGGTGCTCTCCGTTATTCGATGACTCTGCTTCTTCGTCAATGATGCGTTCGAACGCTTCGGCCTTGAGGCCGCAGCGCGTGACCCTGAGGTGCGGCGACGTGACGTTCGAAGCGCGAGTGTGCCGTTCGAGCCGGCACCGGCCCGATGCAGGGTGTGCCGCGTGAGCAGGCGGGGCCAGGACCGTTTCACCTGGAAGATGCTCGAGGCAAGGATACCAGGAGAGCGGATCCGGCGTGTACTCGTCCCGCTCACCGCCCCGGCAACAACCTCCTTATGGTCCCGTCGTGCTTGTTGAGCAGGAAGACCTGGTCGTCCGGGCCGGCGTCGATGCGGACGTCGGTGCGCTGCGCCGGCGTGCGTCCCTGCGCCTCGTTCTTCTCGCGGATGATCTCGAGAAACGTCTTCGCCTGTCCGTCGGCGGTGCGCAGCAGCATCCGGCGGATGCCCTCGGTGCCGCCCTCAGGCAGGCTGTCGGCGTCGAAATGAAGGAGCTCGCCGCTCACGAAGTCGGCGAAGAGGACGCGGTTTTCCAGCTGCGGATAGGCGTCCCCCCGAAAGACGTGCACGCCGGTGACGGCGGAACGGCCCGTCGTGGTTGGGTCGGCGTGCGCAAACTCGACGACGGGGTAGGTCACGCCGGGATCGCTGCGGGGATCGGAGGCCTCCACGCCGCTGCGGCCGACGTACCGGAAGCTGCCCTCCCACACGTTCCATCCCAGATTCGCGCCCGGAACGACGAGGCTGACCTCCTCGAT
>CAZXHQ010000452.1:1776-3501 GCA_964640145.1 uncultured Rhodothermales bacterium
ACCCATTCGTGAAGCACGGTGTGATGCGATTCTTCGCCGCCGCCCGGACGGAAGTCGGCCTCCGGCGCGGTGTCCGAGACGTCGCTGTACGTATAGAAACGCCCGAAGCCGGCCGAGCCGGCATTCCCGAAGTCGGGGTGGAAGGCGAAGCTCTGAAAGCCGCGCTCGCGTCCGCCGGATTCCACGGGAACGCCCCATTCGTTCAGGTCGACGTACAGCGCGACGTCCGATCCGTCGTAGCTTACGCTGTAGATCATCCCTCGCATGTCGCTGACGAACATCCGGCCCGTGCCCGGCTCATCCACCAGCCGCATCATGCGCGCCGGAAGCCCGTCGGCGTCCGGTAGCTCGGCGAACTCCGCCACGTCGACCACGATGACGCCCTCATCGGTCTCGATCGGATTGGGAAAAGGGTTGTCGGTCGTCTGGGCGAGCACGGTGCCAGCGGCAAGGGAAAGAAGGCTGGCGGCTGCAAGCTTGAAAAGCACGGCGGCGATGCGGGTGGGAGCGAAATACGTGGTCATGGGCCTCGTCGTTCGATTCACGTCCAGCAAAAGTCAGATGAGATGTCCCCGGTACGTCGTCCGGATTTCTCGGGCGGAAGGAGGCGTGTGTGGCTTATGATGGATCCTCCTCGGGAATGGGCCGAATTTCTCGGGCGGAAGGAGGCGTGTGTACGCCCCGGCCGAGAGGGAGGTTCGCCGGACCGATGACGCGCTTCGTCGCCGGCTTCCGGCCGCACCATGTATTGCCGGCGGTCCATCCGTTTGCTTGCCGCAGCGGGCTGTCCTCCGGCCCGCCTGTCATCCGCCGAGACTCCAGGGTCCCGTTCCATGATACCAGATCAGAAACGCCGCACCGGCGAGCGCGAGGTCCTTCATGAAGTGCGCCTGATCGACCTGGCGAGCCTGCGGATCTTCGATCGTCCAGAAGTTATGCATC
Organism: uncultured Rhodothermales bacterium; assembly: GCA_964640145.1. Classification (GTDB taxonomy): domain Bacteria; phylum Bacteroidota; class Rhodothermia; order Rhodothermales; family VXPQ01; genus CAZXHQ01. The sequence goes on from CAZXHQ010000452.1 coordinate 2,719, forward strand.
AAGATAGCAGCCGGAATGAGGAACAAGACGAGCAGCAGCGCACCCACTCGTACGTATACCCCCAGCAACACGCTGAGACCGCCCAGAAGGATCATGATGCCGCCGACCAGAACCGCCGCCCGCGGCGACGGGACGCCTTTGGACGCGGCGTACGACGTCATATTGTCGAGGTTCGTAAAATGGTTGATTCCCGACATGATGAAAACGGCAGAGAACAGGATGCGAGCGACAAATATCAGAAGTGCCATGGATTCACCTCCGTTAATATTAGATCCAGATATCGTCTTAACGTCTCTTGCGCTTGGTAAAATAATTTACGGAAAAACACGTACCCTGTCCTTATACCCAAAGACCGTCGGTCCGGCAACGCGGTAACACCCATTCGTCAGAACGTCCGCTACATCAACAAGCGGACGGTCTTGTGCACGTTGGCACGTAGCGCACGGCGCACCCGCACCACATCCTGGAGCCCGGCGGTGAGGCGAGACCCAACCCTACACGCCATAGGTGAGATGAACGAGCACGCAACGGATAGGAGCGCCCGCCGGCGCGGACGAACGATCCTCACGCTGGCCGTCGTGCTGGCGATCGCTCTGTCCGGCACCGCCGCGGCACAGGCCGACAGGTATTTGGACTACGTAGAGGCGGCCGCCGAGACGGGCTGGGAGGAGTATCCGAACATCATCGAGCAGTGGAAGCAGGAGGTCGATCCGAGCGTCCTCTGGGGGTACAACTCGCCCGGCCAGCCGGTGTACCTGGCGGACCTTCTTTCGTTTCTGTATG
>CAZXHQ010000453.1:0-3496 GCA_964640145.1 uncultured Rhodothermales bacterium
CTCTGATGTCTCCTGATCTGCGCCGGCGTATGAGACCGAAACCGTCGATGTGCCCCTACGGCCAGGCGCCGGAAGGATTCGTAGCACCGCTATGGCGGGACGCGGCGCCGGCGGAGGAGAGGATGCGGCGTCGTCTGAATGCGTGCGGGCGTACGTCACGGGGCATCAGACACGGCATCGTGGCGGCGCTCCTGATGCTGGTGGTTATGGCTGCGGGATGCGGGGTTCCGGCCTACGAGGTAACGACCTCGAGCGTGCCGCTCGCGCTGGGGTCCGACACCGTAGAGGTTCTCATCCACACCTCTGAGGCGGCCGGATGGACGTACGTCAACGTGCACGACGACGAAAATACCGCCGCCAGTGCCGCCCAGTCCGTGATCGAATCACACGGCGGACGGCTGATCGAGCTCCACCACACGGGCGAGCGGGAGGTCAGATTTACGATCGACAGGACGACGTATGCCTTCGACCCGAACCGGATCTTTACGCCTGCCGGACTCGATTCGACGCTTCGCCGCATACCTTCGAGCGCTCCGGCTTCCAGGACCGGGGCGGGTGCCGCATCGATCGGCGGCGACTCGACACGAGCCGGAGATGCCCCCGCAGCCGATTCGGCCCATGCGGCCGTCGAGAAGTTCGCAGATCGGCTCCTCGAGATCATCGGGCTCGACACGCTGGATATGCTCGTCACCGTGCACAATAACTCCCCGGGGGCCTACTCCGCCAGGACGTACACGCCCGGGGAGCGATTTGCCTCCGACGCCCGGTTCGCCCACATCGCGGCCGATCAGAATGCCGACGACTTCTATTTCGTGACCACGGAGCCGATCTACGTCGCTCTGCGCGACGCCGGCTACAACGTCGTCCTTCAGGATGAGGACCTGGTCACCGACGACGGATCGCTTTCGGTCCTGTGTTCGCGTCGCGGCATTCCCTACGTCAACGTCGAGGCCGCGCACGGGCACTTCGAGATGCAGGTGCAGATGCTCGTATACCTTCACGACATGCTTACCACGGGACGGCGCTAAGTACGAGGCCGTTCAGGCGCCGGCTCCATGATACCGATAAGGACCGTCGGACGGACGTAGATGGTCAGGCCTCCTCCGGCAGAGCCAGCAGGTCGACGAGCCGGAGGATGCACGCGTAGAGATCCCGAAAGGCCGGAACGGCGAACGATTCGGGGAGCTGCGCAGGTAGAGCGGCATAGTTGGCCGCTGCGTGGGCGACCACGGATTTCCGCCGAAACTGGCTTTTCGCGAGCGGAGGCATGTTTCTCCACTGGCGGCTCTTCCGAATGAGGCAATCCGATACCACGTCGGGATCCACGGGCAGCGGCGAGACTTCCGAGAAATACCAGATGTCGAAGACGTCGGACGATCGCACCTTGTCTCGCGTGATCTGTTGAAGCAGGGCCTTCAGCTTCTCCGCCAGGATGTCGTCGAGCGAGGCCAGGTGCAGCGGAATGCCTTCTACCGTTCGACGAACCGTCTCGCAAATGATCTCGCTCAGCGTCAGCTGCAGCTCCACAACTCCGTCGTCCCCGCTCTCCGCTACGAAGGCTACGTCGGTCAGGAGCGTGGGAATCTCTCGAGAGAGCCTGCTGGAACGGGTTTCGAGCGTGCGGAAGGCATAGGCGGCGCGGACCCCGGCAAGAGCGGCGTCGAGCCGGCGGACGAAATCGCGGAAATGCGTCCCCGTTTCATCGGTTATCCGCGGAGATACGGCCTCGACGGCGTTGAGATCGACGTCCTCGGAGGTCCTGGGCGATCCGAAGGCGAGTTGGAGCGCCAGTCCGCCCTTCAGCACGTACGGATCATGGAGCGACGGCGTGGCGCTGAGCGCATGGAGAATGGCGGTCCTGGCACGCCTGGCGGCGCGGGCTTGGGAGGTTGCCGCCGGCTCCATCGTGCTACGTCTCGTCTACTTCGCTCGGTTCGATGTCCATCACGCCGTGGCGCCACGCCCACGCGACGAGCGCCGGCCGCCACTTCTCTTCGGTGATGGCGCGAAGCTTGTCCACGTGATTCCGAACCGTATGCTCGGACCGATCCAGCTTCTTGGCGATCTCTTTGTTACTCAGGCCTTTCGCCACGTGGTGCAGCACTTCGAGCAGCGTGCTGTTGATGCCCAGGTCGATCAGTTCGCGCCGAAGCCGCTCCTCCCGAGACGTCTCTCTTCGCTGTTGTCTTTTCTCGTCGACGATGTCGACCGCAACCCGAGGGCTTACGTAGACGCCTCCTTTGGCAACCGTACGGATAGCTGTTACGATATCGTCGAGCGACTCATCCTTGGTCATGTAGCCCGCGGCGCCTGACTCCAGCAGGGCGAACACGTATTCCGGATCGCGGAAGCCGCTCAGCGGAAGAATCAGGATGTCGATCTTTTCTTCCCCGAGACGCTGCGCCACTTCGACGCCGGTCAGATCCGGCAGCTCCATGTCGAGCAGAAGCACGTGCGGCCGCTTGTCGCGCGCCAGCGTGAGGGCTTCGGAACCGCTGCCGGCTTCGCCGACCACCTCGATGTCGGGCTCTCGTTCAAGCTCCGTGCGGATGCCGGCCCGGAATCCCGGGTGGTCGTCCGCCAGAACGATGCGAATACGATCGTTGTCTATCAAGGGATTGTCGGGTTAGGCGCTGTGAGATGCCGAGCAGGGAGCGACGACACGGACGGTCGTTCCTTTACCGGGACTGGATGCGACCGTCAGGTCTGCCTCGATCGCTTCGGCCCACTCGGAAATTCCGAGCAGCCCATAGTGCTGGCTGCGCGCAAGCGTCAGCCAGCTCTTCGGAACGTTGAAGCCGCGTCCGTCATCGGAGACTTCCAGTAACACGCGTTCCTCCTGAAGGTCGAACCGCACGGTCACGTTCGAAGCATGTGCGTGGCGAATCACGTTGGTGAGCGCGCTCTGATAGATACGGAAAAGTGAATGCCGAAGATGCTCTTTGAGGGCCTGCCCATCCGGTTGGAGCTCAAGGGTTACGTTCAAGTGCGGCTGCGTACGCGCGATCGTGCGCACGTGTGCGCGGATGGCCTTCTCCAGTCCGAAGGGTCCCAGAGAGGGCGGACGCAGCTCACCACAGAGTATACGCAGATCTTCGGCCGTATTCTGCACGACTCCATGAAGGTCGTCGAGCAGCTTTTCGCGCTCCGGATCGGCCGGATCGCGGGCCAGCACTTCGATCTTGTGACGCATCGAGTAGAGGTTCTGGAGCGGGCTGTCGTGCAGCTCACGAGCCAGGTAATGCCGTTCGCGCTCGCGGCCCTCCGTCAACAGGCGCAGCGTCTCGGCCTTTTCGCGCTGCTGACGGTTGTAGCGGTACATGGCTGCCGAGCCGCCGATCAGACCCGCCGCGAGGATGGCCGAGACGCGGAACCAGAGCGTCTCCCACCACGGCGGGATCACTCGCAGCTTGAGCCAGATGGTGTTCCAGGCGCCCTGACTGTTCGCCGCCCGGACGCGAAAAATGTACTCTTGCTGCTTGGCCTTGAAGTTCGC
>CAZXHQ010000454.1:0-3495 GCA_964640145.1 uncultured Rhodothermales bacterium
CCAGTACAAGCGGGAATGATCAACGGCCCTCTAAAGGCTGTACCGGACGCCGAACCGGCCCCAGCGCTCGTACCATTCGTACTGGCGCGGCCGGTCCTGACGGCCCATATACAGCGTAAAGCGCTCGTTCGTCAGGTTGACGATGTCCCCGAAGACCTGGATGTACGGCGTAACCATGTAGCTGGCCGAGACGTCGAACTGGAGATGCGATCCGATGAATTCATCTTCTTCGCGGGCTGCGGCGGCATCGGAATCGCCTCCGAAATCGTCCACGTGGTCGCTGTGAAAATTGGCGCTGATCTGCCCGGAGAAGCCTCGCTTCTCGTAGCTGATCGCCGCATTGAATACGTGGTCCGCCTGTCCCGGCAAGTTGGTCGTGAGTCCGCCCGGCAAGGTGGCCTCCGATTCCGTAAACGTGTAGTTGGCGAAGATTCCGAGCCCGTCGAGGGGCGCCGGAAGAAACGATAGCTGCCGGTGCAGGGCCGTCTCGACGCCCGCAATTCTGGCGGCCTGCCCGTTGCGTTTCTGCTCCGTATCTCCACCCAGCTCGTTGCCCTCGACGAACGTGAAGATGGGGTCGACGATCTGCTTGTAGTAGACGCCGCCCGAGATGATGCCGATGTGCCGGTCGTAATGCTCGAACATGAGGTCGTAGTTCATCGCCGTGGTCGGCAGCAGATTGGGGTTTCCAATCTCGAGATCTTCGTCGTCTCGGAACCGGTACGGTACGAGCTCGAAAAAATTGGGACGCGCCAGTGTTCTCGTGACGGCGGCCCGGAGGATCGTTCTCGGCGCGACCGTATAGCGCAGGTGCACCATGGGGAAGAGGTGGCCGTAGCTGTTCTCCGCCTCGGAGGGCGTGACGGTTTCCGTATCCGGGTCGTACTCGTAGCCGAGCAGATCCAGGTTGGTCATCTCGTACCGGATGCCGGGCAGGACCATCAGCCGGGGCGTCAGGTCCAGCTCCGTCATGGCATAGAACGCCAGGACCCGTTCCTTCAGGTCGTAGTCCTCCCCGTCGGCCTCGACGTCTCTGCCGCCGTCGAGTCTGGAACCGAACTCGTCCATGAACGAGTCGATTTCATCCTGCCTGGTGATGGGAGACGGAAAGGGGTAAGATCCGGCGTTATATCCGTCGTTGCTGAAGTCCCACGTCCCGACCTCCTGGCCGAGGACGATGTCGTCGGCGCCGTCGGCCAGCTCCCAAGCGGTCTCCTCCACGTCCTGGATCGCGATTCGCTGCCGCAGTTTGCTGCCTATCTGGACTTCGCCGGAGGCCTGGCCGCCCAGGGCGTACGGGACGGTGATGTTGAGCGCCCCGACATAATCGGTGTTCTGCGCAAGGCTTACGCCGGGCTCGAGCGCGTCAAACTGGTAGGTTCCCGACCGGACGTCGCTCATCGGGTTGGGGCGGATGTTCTCCGGATCGCTCATGTCAGGTCGGAAATCGACGCCTTCACGAACGAAAAAGGCCTCGGCGTCGTGGGGCGTATCCTGGAAAGAGCGCGTGAAGGTGCCGTGATAGTCTATTTCAATGCCCGTAGCCAAGAGGTGCTCGCCGCCTGCCGTGACGTTGATCGATTGTTGGTCCTCCCGGCGACTCTTGTGGTCGTAGCCGAGCGCACCGCCGATGACCGTGCGGTCGGGCTGGTACTCTCCTTCTCCGATGTCGTGGATCATTTTCCGGCGCTGTTCAAAATCGACCATCTCGGAATAGATGCCCGTGATGTAGACGGTCGAAGTCGGGCTGAGGCGGTAGTCCAGCGCGGCGGTCGCTCCGGCTCTGGAACGCCAGAGGCTGTAATAGCGGACTTCAAGTTCGTCCAGCAGGTCGTCGGACGGGCCCAGGTCGCCCAGATCGAAATCGGGCTCGAAGGAGTCGGCGCCAAAATCTCGCCGAGTGAAGCTACCCGAGGCGAGTAAGCCCAGCCTGCCGTCCGCAAACCGGTCGCCGAAGACGACGGCGCCGCTGAAGGCCGGTTCGTTACGGATCGTGCCGTACCCTCCGGATCCCTCCACGCTGATGACCCGCCGATCCGCCGCCCGTTTCGTCTGCAGATGGACGGCGCCGCCGATGGCCTCCGCGTCCATGGCAGGTGTGATGGCTTTGGCGACCTCGATGGACTCCAGGATATCTACCGGGACGGCGTCGAGGGCTACCTGCCGGTCGTCGCCTTCCGGCGGCGGCACACTCTCTCCGTTAAAGGTCACCTGGGTCATCTGAGGCGAGCCGCCTCGAATCTGAACGTAGCGCGCCTCGCCCATGTCGCGCTGCACGGAGACGCCCGGCAGGCGCCGTACGGCTTCGGGAGCCGAGGGATCTGGAAAACGCCCCATCTGGTCCGCCGCTACGATGTTGGAGATGTGGGCCGCATTCATCTGCCGGCTGAGCGCTTCGGCCTGGCCCTGCATCCGGACGCCGAGGACGACGACCTCACCGGGGGTGAGCTCCACCGTCTGGAGTCCGAAATTTTGCACCACGGTGCTGCGAGGTTCGACGGTGACCTGCGCCGACTGCGTCTCGTAGCCGAGGAACGAGGCGTGAAGCGTTCGTGCACCCGAAGGTACGCGGGCGAGAACGAAGCGCCCGTCCGCACCGGTAGCCGTACCCATGGAGGTCCCTTCAACCACCACGTTGGCCCCCGGCAGCGGATCGCCGGATGCGGCATCGGTGACCTGTCCGCGGACGATGCCGAAGCTCTGCCCGTTCGCTTCCGCGGCCATGAAGAGGCTGATGAGCAGCATCCCAGCGAGCGCTGAGACGCTCCTGATGGGATGACGAGCTGGGCTGTAATCCATGTCGAGCTCCGAGGGCTTGATGATGGAATCGGTTCGTCACGAAGAGGCCGTCGCATCCCACGGGCTCCCCGGCTGCACACGTGTGCAATGAGTACACGGGAGCCTCCACCGCCGCGCTTGTTGCGCCCGCTCGTACGACGTGGCGGAGCTGCATACGGCACGACGATAGGCGGTACGCTTAGCATCGCGCACACGCGGTATGGCCGTGCGCAGGAACGGCGACCGGCAGCTCAGGGCATCGCGCACCGTCCGGTGGCCGTGCGCACGAACGGCGGTCGCCGGCTCGTCGTGCACACGTGTGCACTGGCCATGAATACAATATGAAATCGTTTTTTCGAAGTCAAGCGGCGTACGGAATCGGTGGGGCCCATGTGACCTGAATACGTCAGTAAGGCAGAGGGCCTGCCTCAGCCGCCCCTTTGTACCGGGCGAGAGCCGCGTGCGTGGCCTGATCCGAGAGACGCTTCCACGCGGCCTTCACGTCTCCGGCGAAGGTTTCCTCTCACCTAAGGTCATCCCCGAACACTGGGGGCGATACCCAGAAGGGCTGCCGGTCCGCGCTTCGCCCCGTCAGAGGCCGCCCTCCTTGCCGACGAGCGGTACGAAGCGGAAGATATGCGCCTCTTCGCGCTCGTACTCGGCCTCGCCGACGCGCCGGAAGAGGTTCATCTTCTGCCCGCGAGCGTCGCCGATGGG
>CAZXHQ010000455.1:0-3473 GCA_964640145.1 uncultured Rhodothermales bacterium
GGCCTCGGCCATGGCGTGGTAGTCGTCGACCGTCAGGCGATGGATCGTGAACGGTGCTGCCATCGCGTTCTTCGATGGACGGTTGAAGGTTGAAGGTTGAAGGTTGAAGGTTACGTCTCGATAGACGATCCCGATCGACGATTGCGTACCCTCCCTCGCGATACGTCCTCATGGTACGTCTATCCGATACGTTCGAGGTCCCGGCCGGTTCGATAACGAAGGCGTCTCTTTCTAAAGACACGGAAGCGCGTCCCGGCATAACCCGTTCACCGGTCGAGCAGCCCTTGCGCCCGCAGCCAGTCGTCGAGGCGATCCGGCCACGTGCCGAGTTCGGGGTCCATCAGAGCGAGGCCCACGCCGTGCCGGCCCTCGCGGTAGATGTGCAGCTCGCCGGGAACGCCTGCCTCCCGCAGGGCGAGGTAGTAGGCTATGCTGTTCTCTGCGGGCACGGCCTCATCCTCATCCGTATGAAACAGAAAAGCCGGCGGCGTGTCCGCCGTTACCTGCCGCTCGTTCGAGAGCAGGTCGACGAGCTCCGGGTCGGGCTGCTCGCCGAGCAGTGCGCGCCGCGAACCCTCGTGCGTGTACGGGGCTGCCAGCGAGATGACGGGATATGCTAGAATGGAGAAGTCGGGCCGCGAGCTGACGCGCTCGTATTCGTCGCCGGCCTCCGCATCCCCCGGCAGAAAATGGGTCGACGCCGTCGACGCGAGGTGGCCGCCGGCCGAGAAGCCCCAGACGCCGACGCGCGAGGGATCGACGTCCAGGCGGTCGGCATGCAGCCGGACGTAGCGGATGGCGCGGCGCACGTCCTGCAGCGGAGCCGGATGGCGGTAGCGGGGGCCGAGCCGGTATTTCAGGACGAAGGCGGCGACGCCGCGCTCGTTCAACCAGTCGGCAATCTGTCCTCCCTCGTGGTCCATGGCCAGGTGCGCATACCCGCCGCCGGGGCAGACGACGACGGCGGTTCCGGTCGCGTCGCCGGCGTCGGGCAGGTGGATCGTCAGGGTCGGCCGATCGAGATCGTCGGTGCCTGCGGCGCCCGGCGCACCCTCCGGCCAGAGATCCACGGTTTCCTGGGCGGCCGACGTCCCCGGAAGCAGGAGCCAGGCGGCCAGACAGACGGCCGACACGCCGATTCCGATGCGGCGTATTACATACGTGGAAAGGTGCAGCATATGCGCGTTCCTCCATTCGGCCTGGATGTAATCTCGAGCTCGCCCGCGAGCAGGTCCGCGCGGAAGGTCATCGTGCGGAGGTCGATGCCTTCGCTGATGGCCGCCGCGCGTCTTCGTTCCTCCTGCACCCCGCATCGGAACGAGCAACAATAGGAATTAGCAAATCTAGCCTCGACAGGCAAGGATGGAGGGGGACTGGGCCTCGCCCAGAGGGGGGATCGCCCTGTCATGCCGGAAAGATACGAACCGCTGCCGGGCGCCGCAGGCAGGCCGTTCATGCCTTTTTCACCGCGCACGGTGCCGCAGGCCCGGATAGGGGGTGCCGAAAACGAACAATTGAATCCAGCGCCAAGTATCTTCTATCACGAATCTTTGCGGGTTTGGAAGGATCGAATCGCCCGGCCCAAAGCACCGAAAACCTTCAACCTTCAACCTTCAACCTTCAACCTCTAACCGATCAACCATGGATCCCTTCGGCGCACGAGACACTTTCGATACCGGCTCCGGCAACGCCTATCTCTACCGGCTCGACCGGTTGGAGGAGCAGGGCATCGGCGGCGTCAACCGATTGCCGTTCTCCATCAAGGTGCTTCTGGAGGCGCTGCTGCGCGAGTGCGACGGCCGCACGGTGACCGAAGACGACGTCGAGCGCCTCGCCACCTACGATCCCGGCAGTCCTGCGAAGGAAGAGATTCCGTTCATGCCCGCCCGCGTGCTGCTGCAGGATTTCACCGGCGTGCCGGCGGTCGTGGACCTCGCCGCCCTGCGCTCGGCCATGGGCCGCCTCGGCGGTGATCCGAACGAGATCAACCCGCAGGTGCCCGTCCACCTCATCATCGACCACTCGATTCAGGTCGACCACTTCGGCATCCCGGAGGCGCTCCAGCTCAACTCCGACATCGAGTTCAAGCGCAACCGGGAGCGCTACGAATTTTTGCGCTGGGGGCAGCAGGCGTTCGAGAACTTTTCCGTCGTGCCGCCGGCCAGCGGCATCTGCCATCAGGTGAATCTCGAGTACGTCGCGCGCGGGGTCTGGACGCGGCCGGAAGACGGCCTGGAGGTCGCCTATCCCGACTCGCTGGTGGGCACCGACAGTCACACGACCATGATCAATGGGTTGGGCGTGCTCGGATGGGGGGTCGGCGGCATCGAGGCGGAGGCCGCCATGCTGGGCCAGTCCATCTATATGCTCATGCCGGACGTCGTCGGGTTCCGTCTTACCGGCGAGCTGCCGGAGGGCGCTACGGCGACCGACCTGGTGCTGACCGTGACGCAGACGCTGCGAGAGTACGGCGTCGTGGGCAAATTCGTCGAGTTCTTCGGCCCGGGGCTGGACCACATGACCGTGCCAGACCGAGCCACGATCTCCAACATGTCGCCCGAATACGGCGCTACGATGGGCTTCTTCCCGATCGACGCGATCACGCTCGGATACATGCGCCGGACGGGGCGCGAGACGGCGCTCGTCGAGATGGTCGAGCGCTACACGAAGGAGCAGGGGCTCTTCCGCTCGGCGGAGACGCCTGAACCGGAATGCCTCGACGTGCTGGAGCTGGACCTCGGGGACGTCACGCCGAGCGTGGCCGGTCCTAAACGGCCGCAGGACCGGATCCGGGTGCCGAAGCTGAAAGAGGCCTTCGCGGACTCGTTCGTCAGCCCGGTCGGTCCGAAAGGGTTCGGGCGCGCGGCGGAGGATCTCAAGAGGACCGCCACGTACAGGGACGACGACGGCAACGAGCTCGAGCTGCAGCACGGCGACGTCGTCATCTCGGCTATCACGAGCTGCACGAATACGAGCAATCCGACCGTGATGATCGGCGCCGGCCTGCTGGCCAAGAAGGCCGTCGAACGCGGGCTCAAGGTGCCGCGCTACGTGAAGACCAGCCTCGCGCCGGGCTCGCGCGTCGTGACGCAGTATCTCCATGAGGCCGGCCTGCTGCCGTACCTCGATCAGCTCGGCTTCAACCTGGTCGGCTACGGCTGTACGACCTGCATCGGCAACTCCGGTCCGCTGCCCGAGTCCGTCGAGAAGGCGATCAAGGAAGCGGACCTCGTCGTGGCGGGCGTCCTCTCGGGCAACCGCAACTTCGAGGGACGCATTCACTCGCTCGTGCAGGCGAATTTCCTGGCCTCTCCGCCGCTCGTGGTGGCCTATGCGCTCGCCGGCACGGTCGACATCGACCTGATGGAAGACCCGATCGGCACGGACTCGGCCGGCGAGCAGGTCTATCTGCGGGAGATCTGGCCGTCGTCGAAGGAGATCCTGGAGATGATCGACGAGGTCGTCACGCCCGA
>CAZXHQ010000456.1:0-3460 GCA_964640145.1 uncultured Rhodothermales bacterium
CGCAGGATGGAGGTGAACTGCACGGCGGCATCGTCCTCCAGCGCACGCTTTATATACTTGAATTCGCGCCGTGGATGTCCTTCGATGAACAGGACGCGCAGTGAATCCCGGCGCGGGTCGATCAGGATGTTGGCGACGTTATTCTCGGTATTTCGCTCGTCTGCGGCCTCCTCGAGTCGCACGGAGTACTCGCGGGCGCCGGGACCGTCCGGCTCGTAGCTGAACGTGACCTGATCGATGCGTCCGTCGCCTTTGAGGCTGAAGAGCTCGCTGCGCAGGAGCTCGTTTCCTTCGTAGAGGTTCACGGCGACCGGCTCGGATTCCACGCGCCACGATCGCAGCTTGACGTCGATCTCCGCACCCGTCGTCTCCTCCACGCCGCGGCTCACGACCGCCTCCAGCAGCTCCCGCTCGCCGGCGGCGGCCTCCTCCCCGAAACCGACGACGTGAAGCGGTACGCCGCGCGCGCGGAGCGCCTCGGCGCTGTTGAGCGGCACCTCCGAACTGTTGTCGGCGCCGTCGGTCAGAAGGACGACGCCCGCCAGCGGCAGTCCCCGGAAATCGGAGAGCGCGCGATTTAGGGCGGCGGACAGGTTCGTTCCGTGCTCGCCGGCCTGCAAAGCTCTCGCGCTGTCCACCCGCCGGGCTTCATTCCCGAAGCCGTAGTAGCGGACCTTGAACACGTCCTCCAGCGAGGGCGCCACGGCCCCGTCACCGTCGAAGAGCAGGCTGCGCACCTCCTCCCGCCGGGTGGCTCCCGCACTGCCGTCCGGCACGTTCATGCTCTCCGACGCATCCACGAGCACGGCGACGAAATTCTCGTCCGGCACCACATCCGGCATCACGAGGATGGGCTCGAGCAACGGCAGGCAGAGGAGCACGAGGACGGCGGCTCGGAGTACGAAGGAGACGGCCCGGTCTTTACCGGTCGCGAACCGATTCGTCGAACGATAGATGAGAAGCAGACCGGCGAAGAGCGCCACGAGGGCGCCCACGAACAATAGTACACTGGTCCCACCCTCGAGGCCGATGGACCCTTCGGTGAAGTTCAGCCTGTTGAACTTGAAGATGGATTCAAACATCAATGATTGGCCCTACGGGCGCGCAGACTTCGAGAGCGACTCGTAATACTTCTCGACGAGCTGCCGGTACTCGGGTGGGACGTTGCCGGGGCGGCTTCCGTGAAGCTTCCTCTCCATGTTGATGCGGTCGAGCTCGCGAATCAGCGCCTGCTCGAGCTGTGAGAGGGGTGCAAAGATCTCCTGTTCGAAGAAGGCGCGCGCCTCCTCGCCTCTGAGGCTCACGTTCGGATTGTCGGCTCGCGCGACGGCGCGGCTGAGGTCCTGCAGCGCACCGCCGGCGGCGGTACCTCCGAGGTCTTCCTGCATGCGTCGAATCTGCTCCTGGGCCCTGTTCAGGCGCGCCTGCCGGCCGGCGGCTTCAGCCCGTTCGCCGCGTCCCTGCGCCTGCCCGTCCTGGCCGGACTGGGCCGATTGACCGGACTCGCCCGGTTCGCTCGACGGGTCCGATTCGCCCGCTTGGCCGGCCTGGCTCTCCTGCAAGCTCTCCAGCTCGCGTTCCAGCTCGCGAAGCGACTCCATGGAGCGAGCAATCCGCTCTTCGTCGGTGACGGGAAGATGTCCCTCGAAGGCGCGCATCTCCTGCTCGAGGCGGCTCACGGCGCGGCGGATGCTTTCCTGGCGTCGCCGCGCATTGTCGAGCCAGCCGCGCTCGAGGGCTCGCTCGGAATCTTCCATCTGGGCATCGAGTCCCTCCCGCCGGAGCCCCTGCCGCAGGTTTCTGGCGGCGGAGGCAATCTCCGGATCGTCGGCATTCTCCCCGGCGACCCGCTCCACCTGCTCCTCGAACCGTTCGAGCGCTTCCCGACTGGCTCGGCGCTGTTCGGCGAGGCGTTCCAGATCGTCGAGGTCGAGCCGGCCGTTCTGCGCCTGCGCCTCGTTCACGGCGCGTTCGAGATCACGCGCGATGCCCTCTTCCTGGTCGCGCATCGCATCGAACTCGCGGTCCATGTCCTGGATCGCCTCGCGGCGGTCGTCGTTCGTCGCCATGCGCAGGTCGCGAGCCATCCGTTCGAGGTCGTTGACGGCCTGCTGCTGCCGCGCACGGGCGCCCTCCACGTCTCCCTCTTCCAGGGCCTGCTCGGCCTCCTGCATATTTCGGCTGATGCGGTCGAGCCGGCGCTCGGCCTGCTCTCCGGACTGACCGTCCTGACCGCTCATGCCGCGCATCTGCCGCGCGAGCTGCTGGGCCTCCCGCCGGAGGTCGTCCTGGTCGCGGCGCAGCCGCTCGACCTGTCTCCTGCGATCTTCGCCCTCCAGCTCGCGTCCGTTCTGGTTGGCGAGGTTTTGCTGTCGTCGGGAGAGCTCGCGGATCTTCTGAAGCGCGTCATCCATCTCTCCCTCGCCGCCGCCGGACTGGCCGGAACGCTCGGGCAGCATCTCGTACTTATCCTTCGAGATGTCGAGCTCGAGGTCCATGAGTTCGGTCATGCGTTCTTCCGTGGCGCCGCCGCCACCGCCTGACCCCTGATTCCCCCGATTCAGCGCTACCCGCTGTTCCCGGTTCAACGCGTCGGCTTTCAAGAGGGCGTTCAGCGCCTGTCGTTCAGGCGAGAGCGCATCGCGCAGCCGGTCTGCGTTGAGTTCCCCGACCGCACTTTCCATGGCGCTGACGGCTTCGCGCAGCAGCTCTGCGATCCGCCGATTCTCCTCGTCCATCTGCAGCTCCAGCGAGAAGGCCGTGCTGCTGATTCGTTCCTGGATGTTTCCGCGCAGATTGTCCTGAGCCTGCACCAGGGCGCGCCGCGACGATTCATAGTCGTCCGGCTCCACCTGCTCCCGTTCGCGGTAGAGCTTCCAGGTCGCCGCGATGATCTGCTGCTGGGTCAGAACGACACCGCTCGGACCACCGCCGCCCTGCATTCCTCCCGCGCTCACCTGCGAATATTCCTGGTCGAAGGGGATGACTTCGATGAAGTACATGTCCGATGCCTCGGGCGCGTCATGGTAGGCATCCTCCGCCTCCACGAAGTACGAGATGACGTCTCCCGGCTCGAGTGCATAGTCTTCGAGGAAAAACAGGTGCTCTCCATCAACTTCCGTCGGACGGACTTCGTCCGTGTCCTTGAGCGTGACGGTCTGCTCCTCATCCGCGTTGACCGCGAACCGGAGCCGCACGTCTTCGATGCCGAAATCGTCCTCGACGCGGGCGGCGAGGAAGACTTCTTCTATGGCGTTCGCACGTACGTCGCGCTGCGGATCCGTAATGGTAATCCGCGGCCGCTCGTCGTCGAACGGGATGATCTGGTATTCATCCGGAAACTTGTTCTCCTTGTCCTGCCGATCGACAAGACGAACGCGGTAGATCCCTTCGGAGTCAAGCTGTATGCGGCCTCGAAAGCGTCCGTCGTCCGCAGCTTCGAGCGGGATGCGCGAGCCGT
>CAZXHQ010000457.1:0-3449 GCA_964640145.1 uncultured Rhodothermales bacterium
GTCTCCTCGATGGGCTTCGCCGTGGCGCCCGTCCTCCTGTTCGCCGCATCCATGTCGATTGCCGACAACGCGCTGAACTACTCGATCAATCAGTCGGCAAAGGAAGCGCTGTACGTGCCGACGTCCAACGACGCGACCTACAAAGCCAAAGCCTTCATCGACATGTTCGTCCAGCGCCTCGCGAAGGTCGTCTCGGTGATGCTGAATCTCTTCTTCTCGATAGCCTTCGTCGGCGGCATAAGGTGGCTCTCGCTCGTGACGTTCGTCATGCTGCTCGGATGGTTCGCGCTCATTTACTTCGTCAGTAAAGGCTTTCTACGGGCCGAAGTAAAGGATGCGCACGCCCAGGCGCGGGACGTGAGGTAGGAGCCTGGTACCTCTCCAGGCCGACGACCCGACGAGCGCCGTCAACCCCCCGAACGTACACCCGGGTGGTGCCGCCCTCCGGCGTACGAATCTCTCCTGAGAGAAACTCGTCCTCGGAGTGCGGTATGGACAGCCGGGTGCCGGTGAACCGGTCCATCGCCAGGACGTCGCCCAGCCGGCCCGTGTCGTTGTCGAAAGGCCTCCAGACGACGTGGCGAAGGCGATCTTCGCTCGAAAGCCCATGACGAGCCGGCAAATCGTGGAAGAAGAGGGAGTCATGCCGCACTTCGAATCGATCGAGGCCGCCTCCATAGCGCAGATAGGCACGGGCGACCTTGTCACGCCTTCCGACGAGCACGTCGGCGAGACGCTCTTCGACCGCTTCGTCGGTGTAGTCGGCGGTAGCAACGATCGCGCGGATAGCCTCCTCGCTCAGGTTGGCGACCTGCTTCGCCGCCCAGAAGGCATCGCCCGGGTCGGCCTGGAGAAATGCGGCATTCGGATACTGAGGGCGCCATTCGACCGGGTCGAAGTGCCGTACGTCGATCGTACCGACGGCGTCCAGGTCAGGAACCTCCATGGCGGCCCAGCCCGATCCCGCTCGCCCGAAGGTGAGCATCCGGCGCAGGACGGCCACGCCGTCGAGAATGTACTCGTATCCATCCCAGCGCTTCTTCGGCCCGACGGGCCCAGCCCCCAGCGTGGATCCGAAGTCGATGAGGTAATGACGAACGTAACGGCGGCCTCCTTCCTGCACCACGACATCGATCGTATTGCCGGCCCTGGCGTCGGTATGGTTGATCCATGCCGCGATGATGCGCAGGCCGCGGAGCTCGCGCCGGCCTTCGTGCGGGAAAACGTCGTTGGCGTCGTCCGGCCGCGTACCGTAATACAGGAACGGCCCGACGGGGTCTCCCTCCAGATAAAGGCTGGCGAGCCCGCGATAGGAGCCGTCGGCATACCGCGGCGCATCGGCCAGGAGGCTGTCGATGCGGCGTTCCGTGACCGGCGCCACACCCCCGCTCGCCTTCATCACGGCGTCGTCGCCGGGCACCAGCATGTCTCGGCGGAAGCGTACCACGTAATTTTCGGGCACGTTGTAACCGAGCGCGTGGAGGATCTTTGTCGAGATGACCTCCGCCCCGCTGGTAAGCTCGATATAGCCGGGCGGATCCAGCTTCAGCACGTAGCGATCGCCGCGCCCGTCAATTACCTCCATACCGGCCGTCTTCCCTTCCGATTTCACGGCGACGACGCGCCACGGCACATCCCTGGAAGGCCCGTTCCTCCGATCAGGGCCCCGCGCCAGCTCTTCGAGAGACATCGGATGCCAGTAGTGGCGCGGGGTATACCAGCTCGACGACGGCACGTCGCCGACGCTGTTGACGTTTAGAGCGGGGCCGTCGTAGCTAGCCGGATTGCCGAAGGTTTGCACCCAGAAGTCGAAGTAATCCCCGACGTCGCGCGGGGCGGGTGCAGGCATGTCGAGGCGATCCGGATCCGTCCAGATCGGCTGATCGGGTGCAAATACTTGAGCACCGGCGGGTCCGAAAGGAAGAGCCGATAGCAGCGTCGTAACGATGATGAGCCGGGCTATGGCTCCCGGGCGCAGCGGCGTAGCAGGTGACGCAGGCGAACTCATCTGACGCGCTATTCGTCTAGGCTAGAACGTCGCTCCGAGTCGAACGTGGACTTGCGTGCCTTCCTCGCTGCGTGCGACGTCGATTCGGCCGAGGCCGCGGTTGAACGCGCGTAGCCGAAGTCCGGCGCCGTAGGATCCGTCGAGGCGTCCCAGTGAGAAGTCGCTGACACGCCCGAATACCCGGCCGGCATCTAGAAATACGGCCATGTCCAGAAACAGCCAGACCTGCCAGCGATACTCCGCATTCAGGAGCACGGCGTGACGGTCGCGGAATCTGAAGTCCTCGTATCCGCGCAGCGTGTAGGCGCCCCCCAGCGACGGCAGCATGTAGAGAGGGATGTGATCGGCGCCGGCGGCGGAAAAGGCCGCGTATTCTCGAAACGCGAGCACATTCCGACCGCGGCCCAGCGGGATAAACTGCTGGCTTTGCAGATGAAGACGAGAGAACCCGGTCGCATCCCCCAGGCCCGCATAGCGAACGAGCTCGGCGAGGGCGTAAATCCCCCGGTCGGCGGCCAGTGGTACGCCCACGACGTCTGATTCGGTCGCCGTCACGTATCGGTAGAACGGCCCATCCGGGGCGCCGTCGCGCCCGTCGTATTCGATCCATCCGCCCACGGCGGCGTGGCGTGCATCGGACAGCAGACTCGGTACGTCGCCGGCAAAACGGTCCACGGCGTCCGGCACGTCGTCGTTTCTCCCCGGACCCGGCATGGAGACGATGTATGCTCCTCGAGCTCCCACCGAAAGTCCGCCCGAAACGTGCGCGCCGAGAATGGCCCCGGCGACCGCTTCGTTGAGCCGATAATCGGAGCGCGCGGCCTGCTCCGACGCGGCCCCGACACCGTAGAACCGCTCCTGCGGCAGGTGCCGGTAACGCCCGTACGTCAGCACCGTTGCGGACCCGTACCGATATCGCGCGCGGAGGCCGAGGCCCCAGTATCGTCGGAGGCTGGCGACGGCGTCGGCTTCGATCTCGAGGTCCGCATCGCGTCCGAAGGGCACCACAACCTGAATACCCCCGGCAATGCCCGCACCGGGCTTGAGACCGCCTATTTTCGGTCGAACGCCCACGAACGCAACCGTCTCTCGGCCTCCGCGGCCCTTCTGGAAACCTTCGATCCGGTCCAGGAGCCGCTCGAAGGATCCCGGCTCGTCCGGCGGTGAGAGCCGCACCGCCTTCTCCATGCGCATCGCACGAAGCTCCTCCGCCCGGGTCGTATCCTGCGCGGCGGACGTCCCGACGACGGTGAAC
This sequence comes from uncultured Rhodothermales bacterium, assembly GCA_964640145.1. Classification (GTDB taxonomy): domain Bacteria; phylum Bacteroidota; class Rhodothermia; order Rhodothermales; family VXPQ01; genus CAZXHQ01. Next base: position 3,264 of record CAZXHQ010000457.1, read on the forward strand.
GCAATCGCCACGGCCATAAAGGCTGCCGGGTACATCAACTCGCCCATTGGTCCTCCCTCCGATGGTCGGCATCGCCGTCGAGCCTCGAAACGTGGACGGTCTGCGTCGGGAAGGCAAAGTCGATGCCCTCCGCATCGAATTGCCTGAACACGTCCAGGTTGATCGCCTGCTGAATGTCCATATATA
>CAZXHQ010000458.1:0-3442 GCA_964640145.1 uncultured Rhodothermales bacterium
CGTCGCCTACCTTCAGGTTCTCGATGCCTACTTCTTCGAGCGACGGTGGCAGGTACGGCTCGCTGAAGATCACCTGTCGGGTCCGCGCGTTCACGCGCATCCCAAGACATGCGCGGAGCAGGTGAAAGATCGTGACCGCCGCCCATGCCTGGGGCGAACATGCCACCGGATACGGGGTCGGTCCTTCCCCTTTGCGCCGGCTGAATCCGCAGAACAGCTCCGGCAGGCGCTGCTGCGGATCGAAGAGCGCGGCATCGGCAAAAGCGTGAAGCAGCCGTCCGGCTTCACGCCTGTATCCATACCGTGCCAGGCCGGCTCCGATGACGGCGTTGTCGTGGGGCCAGACGGACCCGTTGTGATAGGAAAGCGGGTTGAACCGCCGTTCTTTGCTCGAAAGGGTGCGAATGCCCCATCCGGAGAAGAGATCGCGCCTGAACAGGGTCTCCGCCATGCGCGCGGCGGACGCCTCCGAGGCTATCCCCGTGAACAGGGCATGGCCGGCATTCGACGTTCGGACGCTACACGTCCGTCCGTCGCCGTCCAGCGCCAGGGCATAGCTGGAAATGTCCTCACACCAGAACGTGGACTCGAACTGGTCTTTCAGAACGCGCGCATCGTCGAGCAGGCGATCCGCCTCGCCCGCATCGCCCATCTCAGTCGCCATCGCGGCGGCCTCCCGCTTGGCGCCGTATACGTAACTCTGCACCTCGCAGAGCGCAATCGCGCCGGGCGCCAGCGTCCCGTCGGCGTGAAATACGGAGTCTTCCGAGTCTTTCCAACCCTGATTGGTAAGCCCTTCGGAATCCGGCTCGTACTCGACAAATCCGTCGCCGTCGACGTCACCGAAATCGTCGATCCAGCGAACGGCGGCCTGGATATTGTCCCAGATCCCCTTAATAAAGTCGATGTCCCCCGTATGCGCCAGGTACTTTCCGGCCAGATAGACGAACAGAGGCGTAGCGTCGACGGTCCCGTAGTACCGTTCAAATGGAATTTCACGGAGCGCGGCCATCTCGCCGGTCCGAGCCTCGTGCAGGATCTTCCCGGGTTGGGCCGCGCGAGAATCGTCATGGCGCCTGGCCTGTGTCTCGGCGAGATAACCGAGCACGCCGCGGGCGATGGCGGGATTGACCCACAGCGTCATCAGGGCCGTGAGAAGGGCATCACGCCCGAAGTAGGTGTTGTACCATGGAATGCCCGCGTAGGGATAGTAGCCGTACGAAACGTTCGTGAGGAGAAGATTGAGATCGTCGAGCGACCGATTGGCCCAGGCGTTAAACTGTTCGTTCGTCGTCCTGATGCGGCACGACGACTCCTTCAGGGCATTCGCTTTTCGGTGCACCGCGTCGTGAGCGCTTCCGTACGTGTATCGAACGTCCGCCGCGTTACTGTCGTTGGTGATGCAGGCCACCGTGATTCCAAATCGCTTGCGGGTGGCCGGCGCGGCGTCGACGTCGTAACGCACCTCGTCGGCCGTCACGACGTCCGGCATGGGATCGAAGTCGATCCGTGTTCGACGCTCGACCTGGTCCAGTCCACGATAGCGGAGGAGCACCCGACCGGCCGCTACCTCACTCGGCAGGTCCACGCCTCGTAGAGATCGATGGAGACCGCGGACCTCGAAGATATCTGCATAGTCAGCCTGGAGGACGAACGAGAGGGAAAACCGAACGGGGCGGTCGCCGAAATTTCGAACGTAGAGCCGCTCGAAGCAGCGATCGTTCCAGAGCAGCTTCGAGCGAAAAATATGAAGCGTGCCGTGAAGTACGGTCGTATCGTGTTCGTCCTTGAAATCAGGGTTAGTCAGATCCACCGTAAGCACGGTGTTGTCGTCTCGAACGGCGCTTCCGAGCAGGACGGGGCGTTTGGACTGCATCCACACCTCCATGCGCGAGAGAAACCGCGTCCCTTCGTGATAAAGTCCCTGTTCCCGATTCCCGATCGGCACGATGTCACCGTGGGGATCGAAGACGGCGAACGTGTCCTCGTTTTTCAGTACGTTCGTCCGAACCTCGGCGACCGAGGCGGCGGTTAAGATTTCGTAGTGCCGGGGCTCGAGAACGATTCCGTCAGATGCGTCCATGGCCTCAGTGCGTTGGTTGTCTATTTCTCCAGTCTGGAGTCGCTCGGGCGAATTCATCCGCGCCGCTCGAAATCCTCCGGTATACCTCCAGGTAGTCCGCAGCCATTCTGTCGGCGGTAAACCGCGTTTCGAAGTACGCTCGGCACGCACGGCGGTCGATCTCGCCGATCCTCTCGACGGCATCGACGGCCTCATCTACATTCCGCACGATGAAGCCGGACGTGCCCTCGCGCATCACTTCGGGTACGGAACCGCAGCGAAAGGCGATCACGGGTGTGCCGCAGGCGAAGGCCTCGATCATGACGAGGCCGAAAGGCTCCGGCCAGTCGATCGGAAAGAGCAGCGCACGCGCATGCCCGATGACGGCTTCCTTCTCCGCTTCCGAGATCTCACCTATATATTCGATGAGCGGGTGATCGAGAAGCGGCTCGATCTCATTCTCGAAGTACGCCGCGTCCACCCGGTCGACCTTCGCCGCCAGTTTGAGCTTCACTCCTGCTCGTTTGGCGATCTCAATGGCCCGATCGGGACGTTTTTCTGGACTGATTCGGCCCACGAAGGCCAGATAGTCGTCCGGTTCCTCGACCAGCGGGAAGCGGTCTTTGGGCATTCCGTGGTAGACCGTCGCCAGCCAGTTCAACCAGGGCAGCGGCTCCCTCTGCGCATTCGAGATCGAGATGACGGGCATCTCCGGGAACTCCTGGTAGAGCGGAACCAGCTCCGGCAGATCCATCCGCCCGTGAAGCGTAGTGAGCTGCGGCACGTTGTGGCGCCGGGACAGCGAAAAGTGGAGGCAATCGACATGGAAATGGATGACGTCGAAGGCGTCCGCGTCCTTAAACACGCGCTCCATCAAGAGGACGTGATAGATCTCCGGAGCCAGGCCCGAGAGGCGAAGCGCCTTCGGGCTGCCGGGAACAAGGCGCGCGCTGGTTTCAGAATCGCCGGATGCAAACAGCGTAACGTCGTGTCCCTGCCGCACCAGCTCCTCGGTTAAGGTGGAAACGACGCGCTCCGTGCCGCCATATAGCTTGGGTGGAACGCTCTCAAAGAGGGGCGCAACCTGGGCAATTCTCATGGTTCGAGCTCATTCTGAACGGTTAGTGACTGAAAGATCGGAGACGCCCCGCACGCGACGTTCGCACGTCGAAGATGACGGGACCTTCGAGGCCATTCACGATCCGGGGCCGGTCGGGTGTGCCGTCCGTCGGCCGTCGTGTGTGTTCTTCGCGTGGTTCACGGACCAGTATTTATTTTGTAATCGCGCGCGGCCTTCGCCGGCGCGTGCCGTTTCCGTGGCCAACTGGTTGTAGTCCCGAAAATTGGATAGAGTTGCTTCAATCAGGTAACGGTCGTGGA
>CAZXHQ010000459.1:0-3441 GCA_964640145.1 uncultured Rhodothermales bacterium
CAGCGGCGCTCAGATGTTAACGAGTCGAGAGTTGAAGCCTGGCAGATCGATCAGGAACGAGAAACCTTCAACCTTCAACCTTCAACCCTTTAAAGGTCTTATTGATAAGGGCCCGGGCATGTGGGGTGATACTCGCACCAAGCCTCGTCACACGGACAATCTATAAAGTCGGTGGCGGCGATAGACTCTTCTCTCGGTCGCCAGCTGCGATGCAGGGGATATCCACTCCCGACGAAGCCGAAGCCGTTCTCGACGTTGGAAAATGTTCCCGGCTCAATCAGGACGTCCGGATTAACCCCTCCTTCGGGAAGCGTCCAGCTTTCATTGACGACCTTTGTTCTGAGTGTGATGAGTAGGGGATAGATGCCGTAGCTGGATTGAGGCGTCCAGAGACCGCGTCGAAAGAGCTCGTCGCGCACGAATTCAAAGTCCCACTTGAGATCAACGTCCACCAACCATCCCTCACTCGTTGCCTCCTGGCGGCCTTCGTAGGGTACGGTGATCGTCGCCGCGCTCTCCGGACCGAGGGCGTACTTGACGAGATATTCCACCTCCAACCTGAAGAGTCGCGGCGTGCCACCTTGCAACAATACGGGCTCCAGGACGGAGGTCGGATTACCGCGCTGGTCATCTCGGATGATCGGCGTCTTCCGGACAATGGATAGATCTGTCGGGACGTCTACTTCAGCGTGGGTTACTGCGCCGTCCGACCGCTCGACGCTTAGCCTGTACTCGTGTTCGGGTTCGGCGCGGAAGCCGGCCCAAAACACGTGCCCGAATGTGCCGTCATGGTACTGGACCAGTGAATCCTGCCACGTGCGAAGCTCACCTGTCGTCATGTCGGTCGAGGTAAAACGAGCATCCAGGGGCTCCGGACGAGACGCTTCGAGCTGATCGACGACGGGAAACACCCGAACGTACTGCGTATCTGATAGGGGATTGAGGAAGCCGTAGAGGGAAAAAGGCGTGTTTCCACCGTATATGGCAGCGATATCCTCCTCGCATCCCGAAAGGACGATTGCGAGGGAGCCGGCGGCACAAAGACAGATGGCAGCAGCGAGGTTGCGGCGTTTCATTCCACAGTTATTTTGATGCCGAATGAAGGCACGATCGGCAGCTGGTCGGTGCGCCGCAGCGTGAAGATGTCGACGTAAAAGAGGTTTCTTCGATCATAAAGATTCATGACACTGCCGAACAAGGTAATATCGGCGACAGCTGCGGAGAAAGATCGCTCGACGGAGAGATCGAGACGGTGATACGTTGGGAGGACGTCATTGTACGGACGTTCGTAGATGACGCGTGGGGTCCCCGGCTCTTCCAGAACGTCGACGAAATCGTCGAACGGAATGAACCCGTCGAATCCGACGGCCCGGCTGAACGGCAGGCCGCTCCCGAACGACCAACGGGCGCTCATGTCGAATCCGGCGAGGGACGTGCTCACGAGCGCGTTAACCTGGTGACGACGATCGTGCGGAGGGCGGAAGCGTAGTTTCTCCACGCCGTACCACAGTTGCAGGGCGGCGTCCTCGGCCGCATAGACCGAGGATGAGAGACCGTAATTGATATAGCCGTAGAAGGCGCCGCGGCGCAGCTCGAGCCGCGCGTCGAGGCCGAGAGAACGTCCGGTCGCCGGCTGCAGGCGCGTCGTGAACCTCGGATACGCGGTCCATTCGGAGACGAAGAGATTCGAGAGCTCCTTGTAAAAACCCTCGAGAGACACTGTCAACCATGTCGCGGGCGTGCCTCGGTACCCGACGATGCCGTGGGCGGCTCGCGGCAGCCTGGCTTCCGGCAAATCGCCGCTTTCCTGCTTCACTCGTGGGACGTTGATCCAGGCTGTGAAGACGCTCGCTGCATCGCGGCGGTCGTAGAGGCCTACGATTTCTTGATGGTAGAGTCCGGCGGCCGCGCTGACTTGATGCGAACCTCGGTTCCACACTACACGAAGCCTGGGCTCCAGATACGGTTCAAACCGGACGTTGTACCACTGCGCTCGCAATCCAACGTTCAACCGCACGCCGTAGAAGAGAAATTCCGGCTCGTAGAAAAACCCGATGGAACGGAGCTGAACGTCCGAGCTGTCGACGTTTTGGAAAAGCCCTCCAAGCTGGTTTTGGGCCGTTGAAAAGACGGCGTCCCACCCGGCCTCTGACGTCGTGTTTCCGTGAAAAAGGCTCGCACGCCAGGCGATGCGCGTATTGCCCACGGTCGTCGAACGAACGGTATCTTGAGGCGACCCCTGCTGCATCTCATGGGTGGAGCGGGCAACTCTAACGTCCATCGCGACGTCCAGCAGGCGCGGGAGAAGCAGCCAGCGTGCTCCCCACCCATTGTTTCTCCAGCGCACTTCCTGCGCTTCTTCACCGGAAACCGGGCGTACGAGCGTACCCCGGTCGTAGGTCGTGATGCCGCTGATCGCGACGCGGCTGCGCCGGCTCGGGGCGAAATGGAGCTTGCCGAACGCATCACGGAATTGAAAGGGCATCTCGCGCGCGTAAAGAGACTCGCCGTAGCGTTCGATGAGTGATTCTCTCGCCGATCCGATGAACGACAATCTGCCGGGGATGACGGGACCTTCCACCAACGCAGATGCCGCGAAGGGTGAGACACTGACGTGTCCGGCAAGCCGCCGGTTGTTGCCCTCTCTGGCGCCGACGTCGATCACTGAGGAGAGCCTTCCGGCATACTCCGGGCCGAAGCCGCCCGCGTAGATGTCTACTCCACTGATGATATCGGCCGGAAACGCCGAGTACGACCCGATGACGTGGAACGGCTGGTAGAGAACGATTCCGTCCAGCAAAATGAGATTCTGAGACGGCTCGCCGCCACGTACGAAGAACTGACCGCCGCGATCGCCGGACGTCACGATACCCGGCAGCGTGGTGAGATAACTGGCAAGGTCGGCCGAGATGTCGGGCGACGGGATGAGCTCGATCTCCGCCGGACGGATGCGCTGGTGTCCGGCTGTCACCCGGCCCATGCTCTGCTGGCGCTCCGCCTGAACGAGCAGCTCGTCGAGCGTACTTTCCGATGGCGTGAGCGCGACGTTTCGGTTGAGCGCATCGCCTTGGGAGAGCGTGAGCGTATCGCGGAAAGCCTCGTAGCCGATGAACGAGATCGTCAGGGCGTAGCGGCCCGGCTGGATGTTCCGGACCAGGTAGAGCCCGTCGGTGTTCGCCGCGGTACCGTAGCGGGGCACGGCCTCGGCTCCGTCGGCAGGGTCGCGCAAGGCGACCGTAGCACCCTCGAGCGGTTGCCCGTCCGATGCATCCGTAACGAAGCCGCTCACGGTAGCCGTTTGCGCCCGGCAGGGTGAGGCCAGAATGACGAGTCCCGCCAATATGACAATAAAACGGCCGTATCCGGACGGATCGATGGGAAGGCGACGCATGAAATGCTTGCGATGCTACCTCGTTTGGGATAGTCGCATAATCGGCGATG
>CAZXHQ010000460.1:0-3437 GCA_964640145.1 uncultured Rhodothermales bacterium
CGTTGAAGAACGGCGGGAAACGATCAAATCTGTATGGTTCATCTCTCACCGGCATCGTCAACGAGACCGGTGACCCGTCGTACGTAAACGTGTATCTGCCAGCGTGTTCTTGCAGCTCTGCGGCCCTTCCGTCGTCGACGCGTACTTCAGCTCGTCTCATGGGCCTTGCTCACGTATTCGTCGAGAAGCGGTCCGTCGACAAGAAGCTGGAGGTTCAGCGTGCTGAGGATGCGCCGAAATACGTCAAGCTGGACCGTCGATTTGCCGTGTTCGAGCTCGTAGATGACCGTCGTGCCCGTCCCGGCAAGATCCGACAGAGCAGCGCGACTCAGGCCCGCTCGCCGGCGATGATATCACACAATCCGTCCTAATTCGGCCCAGTCTGTTATTTCGCTCGGCATGGGCCCGCCTTTCGTTTGCCGCGATCGCGACCAATGATAGCCAGAACACGCCTACAGCCCTGATTCTGCTTCCTGTTTCGTTACCGCGCAAGTTTCGCTACCCCGCCACCAGAGAATTTTGTTCTTCCGCTTGCGAGGACCGGGTACGCGCCAGCATGACCCCAAACCAGAGGGTCCACACGCTCATTACCAGAGAGGCTACTACCCAGAGTAGATTTCCGAGGCCTACTCCGAACCACATCCCCAGAGCCCATCCTGCGAAGGAAAGAACAGCTGCAGTCGTGGCGATCCAGGCCGACCACGCCGCCGTGGCTGCTGCTGAAGCTCGGGCCTCATTGCCCGCGATTACAGCGACGGCCAGTGCCAGGAACGCAAATCCGTTGCCCTTGCCTTCGGCAAACGCCCACCAGGCCTCAAAAGCCTCACTGCTCCCCGAGAGTGCTGCGTTCGTCACCACCGTCGCTTCGACCACGGCCGTCGACATGGTCCAGATGGCGCCCACGGTAATCACCGCCCACGCCGTGATGGTCCACCACCCGTCGACCAGGCGTGATCGGGACGTGAGCACGACCAGCCCGGTCACCGCATAGAGAGATAATGCGGCCGCTGCAATCCAGTGGACCACAGACCACCGTATTGCAGCATCGGCAATCTTCGTCATCTGAACCCTGAGATCAGGGTCGATGGGGCCGTGGAACCCCAGCACTACGATCATCAGCAATGAAGCGATGGCGAGCCACGCCCCACCGACTCGGACCGACATGTTCGTGTGTGTCATCGCTCAAGTTCCTCCCAGATGAATTGAAAACTATAACATGAGCAGCTCCGAGCCTGGCAGCACGAAAGAATCCACCGGACGGCACTGCCCTTCCCTCGAACGCTTCCGCCCAGCTAGCCGGCCGGTGCGGCCGATTCGCGAAGCCCGAGCGGTTGCCGCGCAAACGCCTGCTCCGAATCAACTTCGTAGCAGCTGTTCTGGGCAGAATCCCGCAGCGTATCGTCTACGTAGTGCTGCACCACACTCACGGATGGCGCCTCCCACAGACACGTCACGACGTCGCCGTCGACGCTCGGATAGAATTGCAGATTCCGGACCCCGGCGGGAGCGTCCTCACACCGTATGAGCTTCTCGCCACGCGGAAAGGCGGTTTCCGGATCGATGATTCGATGCTGCACCAGTACGTACATTTCCATACCTCCACTCGAATGTTTGTGGGTTCGCATTCATAGTAGAGATAGCGATTGCATCGGCGCATCGCATAAAAGCACCAAATCTCAAGAACTTGTGGATGGTCAGAAATGACCACGAATTCGGACCTAGAGAAGGCCATTCTCAAAGGCGAAGGCCGCAGCCGCAGTGCGCGACGAGACGTTCAGCCTGGCGAAGATGTTCTGGACGTGCCGTGCGATGGTGTGTTCGCTGACGAAGAGCTCGTCCGCAATCTCTCGGTTCGTCATCCCCGCCGCGACCAGCCGGAGTACTTCTAGCTGTCGCGTGGTCAGGTCCTGAGCGGAAGGGGCTCCACCGTCGCCTGTCGTGCCGAGACGTGGTGGGTCCGGCCGGGCGCCCAGGTCCTCGAAGGCCCTGTGAGCGGCTTCTTCCTCCATCGTGGCCGCGTCCTCATCTCCGAGCATCCGACAGGCCTTCCCGATCCGCGCGCGGAGTCGCGCGACCTCGTAAACCGCCCGCAGCTCCGTCCAGATAGCCAGTGCAGATCGAAGTGCTGTGAGGGCTTCGCTCGGGCGCCCCTCGGCCAGGTCGACGGCTCCCCTGCACTGCGACGTCATGGCGCCGATGATTTCGGATGGATGGCGCTCGGAGATGTCCTCCAATTCGCGGCAGGCGGCTTTCGCCCGGCCTAGATCTCCTGTCGAGAGCGCGATCTCGACACACGCCGGCATGATGGCTGCACGACGTAGATCCGAAGTCGTTTCGGTGATGACGCGCCGAATGGCGGCCGCCGCCGCCTCCGAATCTCCCTGGCTCAATCGCATGAGTGCCAATCCGGGCTGTGGCTCACAACCCTGAAGGCTCGCCCGGCGATAGGCCGCCTCCGCCGCCTCAAAATCGCCCCGAAGTCGATGAACTTCTCCCTGGCAATAATGCGCTCTGCCGCACGCCATCTGGTTGAGCATGCCGCGCGTGAAGCGCTCTGCCGACCGCCGCGCCTCCTCCAGAGCCGATGTCCAGTCGCCCTCCATCAACAGGATTTCAGCCCGATGAACGAGGCATAACCCATTGTGGGTCACCATCTCAGGCTGCTGCTCGCACCAGGCAGAGAGCGCCTTCGTCCATTCCCGAACGCGCCGCAGCTCGTACGTCGCACGGCAGAATGCGATCGTGTTGCAGTATACGATCCCGGTGACGATCGGAGACAGCTCACCCATTGACGCCACAACGAGCGCTTCGTCGACCAGCCGCAGGCCTTCGTCTACGCGCCCAAGCATGAGCAGCGCTTTGGCCTGATCGTCCCTCGCGAGCCAGATGAGATCTGCCTCGCCGAAACGCTCCCCGATCGCGGCGGCCTCCTCGGCGAGGCGAAGGGCAGCGTCGTAGTCCCCGCGGCCTGACTGCCGCAGCCATTCCGGAATACGTAAGTAGCCGTGCTCGACGCAATCCTCCCCAGCGCGATCGAGCAGCCTCTTCGCACGCTCAAACCAGCCGGTTCCGCGCGCCGTTTCGCCGCGAAACATCAAGCTGTGCCCGATCCAGAAGGCGCAGCGCACGGCTCGCGGCGTGTCGCCGCTTTCGAGGTAGGCATCGTGGGCGCTCTTCAAGCTCTCGACGTAGTCGTCGTCGAGGCCCAGCATGTATGCAGATGTGGCGCACCGCTCGAGATCGGCCGGGTCCAGCGGCTTCATCCGGTCTGCCTTTTTCAGGCATTCGAGCGCACGCAACCATGCGTTCGCGCGGTAAAGCGTGCGGCAGCGCGACAAATCGACGGATGCTTCCATACCGAGCGAACGAATCCACGTCGCGGAGGGTTGCACCACCGGCGTGCCGGGCTGCGTTGCCACAACCCGCACTTAACTCAC
>CAZXHQ010000461.1:0-3432 GCA_964640145.1 uncultured Rhodothermales bacterium
ACCTTCGGGACCCCGGCTCCTGCTGCACCAAGACGGATGCAGCAAGACGGATGCAGCGAGACGGATGCAGCAACGCTGATGCAGCGAACGCGATGCAGCCGGAGGAGTGCCGCAAGACGGATGCAGCAAGACTGATGCAGCGACAGCACGACAACGGAAGTCCCCGATTCGCCGTCGGCGTCGACCTCGGAACGACGAATACGGCCGTGGCATACGTCCGCCTGGACCGGGTGAACGGCGCCGCAGCGTCCGGCGGATCTGGAATCGAGCTCTTCGAGATCCCGCAGCTGGTCGCTCCGGCCGAGCTCGGACATGCGCCGGTGCTTCCTTCCTTTCTGTATTTGCCCGGCCCGTACGACCTGCCGGAAGGCAGCCTCTCGCTCCCGTGGGACGCGGCCCGCGATTATGCCGTCGGCCTGCTCGCCCGGCAGCAGGGGGCGAAGCTGCCCGGACATCTCGTCGCCTCCGCCAAATCCTGGTTGAGCCACGAGGCCGTCGACCGGACGGCCGACATCCTTCCCTGGAAGGCACCGCACGACGTCGAAAAGATATCGCCTGTGGAGGCCTCCGCGCGGCTTCTCCGTCACGTCCGCGAGGGGTGGAACCAGCGAATGGCCTCCGGAGACGACGCGAATCGGTTCGAGCGACAGCTGATCATCCTGACCGTACCGGCCTCGTTCGACGAGGTGGCACGCGAGCTGACCGTGGAGGCCGCGAAGAAGGCGGGGATTCCGAACGTCGTACTCCTGGAAGAACCGCTGGCGGCCTTCTACGCGTGGCTCGACGGGCACGCCATCGAGGAGGCGTCCGCGGACGTCCACGGCCGCCTCGTGCTCGTCTGCGACGTGGGCGGCGGCACCTCCGACTTCTCCGTCATCGGCATCCGGCGACGTTCCGACGGACTGCGATTCGACCGCCTCGCCGTCGGCGATCATCTGATGCTCGGCGGCGACAATATGGATCACGCGCTCGGGCGGCACATCGAGACGCAGGTCGCCGGCGGACCGGGCCGGCTCGACGTGCAACGATGGCATCAGCTCGTGCATCAGTGCCGGCAGGCGAAAGAGATGCTCCTCGAGGAGAACGCTCCGGACGAGGCGAGCGTGGCCGTCTCGGCCCGCGGAAGCCGCCTCATCGCCGAGACGCTGTCGGGAACGCTCCGCCGCGGCGACGTCGAGCAGCTCGTCCTCGAAGGATTTTTCCCTGAGACCACGCTCGAGGCGCCTCTGCAGAGCGGCCGGCGCAGCGGGCTCATGGAGCTGGGGCTTCCTTACGAGGCGGATCCCGCCATCACGCGGCACGTCGCCGCGTTCTGGCGCCGATTTCATGCACTTCTCGAGCGCCAGACAGACCGTGAGAGGCCCCGACCCGACTTCATCCTCTTTAACGGCGGCGTGTTCACGCCGGTCGGATTGCGCGAGCGCGTGCGGGGGATCATCGGGAGCTGGTTTGGGGGCCGCGAGCCGGTCGAGCTGGCGGGCACGCGTCTGGACCTTGCCGTCGCGCACGGCGCCGCGTACTACGGGCTCGTCCGCCTCGGCGCGCGGACCCGAGTCGGCAGCGGCAGCCCGCGAGCCTACTACGTCGGCATCGAGGCCGGCATGGGCGGAGCGCCCGCGCATCTGCAGGAGGAAGGTGACGGTGCGGCGCATCCGCAGGAGGAAGGCGACGGGCCGGCGCATCCGCAGGAGGAAGGTGACGGGCCGGCGGAGGCCGCGCCGGAGCGGGAAGCGCCCTCGCTCGCAGAGGCCCGGACGAAACGCGAAGTATCCTCGCCGACGGCCGCAGAAATCCCGTCGCAAGCCGAGACGTCCGGTGTGGTTGACGCCGAACAACAAGCCAGGGCCTCCGGCCAGCCGGCCGTCTGCATCGTGCCGCGCGGCGCCGACGAGGGGTTCGAAGCGCTCCTCGATGAGATGCCGGTGGAGGCTCTGACCAATCAGCCGGTAGTGTTTCATCTATTCAGCTCGGCCACGCGCACCGGCGACGCCTTCGGAGAACTGGTCTACCTGCCGCGAGACAGCGTGCATCCCCTTCCGCCAACCCGGACGGTGCTCCGGTTCGGACGCAAGGGCGTCGCGCGGACCCTCCCGGTCGAGCTCGGCGTCCGGTTTACGGAAGTGGGGACGCTCCAGCTATGGTGCCAATCTCTCGAGACGGATCACCGCTGGGAGCTCGCCTTCGACCTGCGGCAGGGGGCTGCGAGCGAGGAAACCGCTGCTGAGGAGGCCCAGGCGCTCCTTTTAAAGATCGAGTCGGCGCAGTCGGTGCTTCGCGACGCATTTGAAGCGGATCAGGCTCCCGGCGCAGCGCTCTGGAAGGAGCTGGAAGAGGTCCTTGGCGAGGCGCGTGACGCATGGAGCATTCCCACCCTTCGCAGGCTCGCCGACGTGCTGCTGAAGGTCCGGCGCGACCGCTCGGCCGCCCATGAATCAGCATGGTTCGATTTCCTGGGCTACGCCCTGCGTCCAGGCTACGGCGATCCGGTCGACGACTGGCGGCTGCAGGAAGTGTGGAAGCAGTACCTGTCCGGGCTCCACTTTTCCAACCGTTCCGAGAATGCGCGCGCGTGGTGGCTGTTCTGGCGCCGCGTAGGCGGAGGTCTGCCGCCCGAAAAGCAGGCGCAGCTCTATTACGACGTGCGTCCGTACATCCAGCTCACGGTTCGCACCAGAAAACAGCATCCCCTCTACCCGCGACGGCTGGATGATCGTGAGAAGCTCGAAGCGTGGAAGACGCTTTCGACCTTCGAGAAGCTGCCTTCCGACGTACGGGGCGCTCTCGGCCAGATCGTCGTGGAACAGCTCCAGCGGAAGGCGAGCGTCGAAGCGTTCTGGGCGCTCGCGCGCCTCGGCGTCCGCCGACCCGTCTACGGACCGCTCGACCGCCTCGTCCCCGGCGAAGAGGTCGGCGGCTGGCTCAAGACGCTTCTCGGTTCGCGCCTGCCGAAGCTCGAGAGCGTGGCCTATACGCTGGTCCATCTGGCCCAGCGAACGGGAGACCGCAGCCGCGACATCCCCGAGGGCGTGCGGCAGCAAGTCGTCGGTCGCCTCCGCAGGCTCCCGAAGAGCGAGGTGCTCGTGCCTGCACTCGAGGAGCCGGACGCCGAGCTTCCATCGGAGGCTTTCGACTGGCTCGTCGGCGAGCCGCTCCCTCCCGCCGGCACGGCCCTGCCGCAGCGGGCGGGTATCCTCTACGCGGAGGAGCGGCCGCAAAGCTGACGCGTCACACGGTGCGGACGAAGTCGATCAGTCCGACGACGGCGGAATACGACACGAACAGCGAGAAAATGAGCCCGACGATCAGCCCGGCGTTGAGCCACCGGGCGTTGCGGTAGGTCGCGGCATGCTTCGTATTCAGCATGTAGAGGACGATGGCGATGACGAGCGGCATCACGACCGGGCTGACGGCCTGCGATGCGATCATCACCAC
>CAZXHQ010000462.1:0-3417 GCA_964640145.1 uncultured Rhodothermales bacterium
GACGCCTTCACGGGAGAGGTGCTCGCCTCGGCGACCGTTCCGCTGCGGGAGCTCACCGCATCCACCCACAAAGATCCCGACGCCTTCGACCGCGGCTTCGGCGCCGGCGCGAAGCCGCCCGGCTCTACCTTCAAGCTGGTCACGGCGATGGCGGCGCTCCAGGCGGGGGGTCGGTCCGTCCAGCGGTGGACGCACCTCGTGCGCGCCGGCGATCGCTACGCGCGCCGCGGCGAGCCGACCGGCGCGGTCGACCTGCGGCGGGCGCTCGTCTCGTCCTCGAATGTCTACTTCGCGGCCCTGGCGCGGGAGCGGGTTGGACCGGAACGCCTGCAGAGGATGGCGGAGGCGTTCGGATTCCGGATGGGAGCGCCCGGTCGATCCCCCCGAGAACAGATCGATCTACTCCGCCGGCCCGACAATCTGCGGCAGGCGGGGTTCGGCCAGGGACCCGTCGTGGCGAGCCCGCTGGAAATCGCCCGCGTCGCCGCGGCCGTGGCGAACGGCGGGGTGAGCCTTCCGCCCCGCTGGGTGCGCACCTCGCCGGTCGACGGTCGTCCGCTGCCGCGAAGCACCGGCCGGCGCGTCATCGCCTCCGAGCATGCCCGCATGCTGGGCGAGGCCATGCGGGGCGTCGTCTTCGAGCGGCGCGGCACCGCGAGGCTCCTTCGCGATAGTCCGATTCCCATCGCCGGGAAGACGGGTACGGCGGAAGAGGAGAAGCCGGGCGAGGCCGCTGTCAATCATGCCTGGTTCGCCGGGTTCGCGCCGTACGAAGGGGACTCGCGCGGCGCGACGGTGAACGCGGCATCGAACGGGTCCGGCCGGCCGGACCCGGCGGCGTCGATTGCCCGCGCACCGGCGGCGTCGAAGGCGCTTCCCGGCGGATCCCGGTCGGCGCCATCTCGTCGAATCATTGCCGTCGGCGTGCTCGTCGAGGAAGGCGGGCAGGGCGGCACGGTGGCCGCGCCGATCGGCCGGGCCGTCATCGAAGCCGCCGCGGAGCTGGGAATCATCGACGCGCCCCCACCCGCATCTCCGGAACGCTCTCCATCAGTAGCCTCTCCTTCCACCCTTGACGAAATCCATCTCATATCGAGCTCAGATCGGTGACGCCCTGGATCTTCTCTATGACGTGCTCCGCCCTTTCGTCGAGCGCGAAATGCGCGAGGCGTACGGCGACGACTGGATCGCCGAGGCGCGCAGCGTTCTGCACGGCAAGCCGCCGCAGAAGTGGGATACGAGCGACCTGCTCATGCTCATCTACAAGCGGTTCTTTCGGAGCTTTCGCGAGATCGGCCACGAAGGGCGCAGCCGGGCCAGTCTTCTGAAGGAGGTGCGCTTGAAATGGGCTCACCAGGCGGATCTTTCCGTCTCGGACACGCGCCGGGCGCTCGAGAACACGATCCTGCTGCTCAGAGCGGTGGGAGCCGACGAGGAAGCGGACCAGCTGGAGCCGCAGGTAACGGCGCTCATGAAAGTGGAGCTCGACATACCCGTCCCTAAGCTGTTCGGAGGAGAGCGCGAGCCGCTGGAACTGCACCGTGATCTGCTCGACGCGGTCGAGGATGCGGTGGTGCCGCACCGGAGGAACCCGCAGCTGCGCGGCCTGACGGTCCACATCCTCGCGCCGGACACGGACGCCCGCTTTGTCGCGGAATCGGCCGTCGAGGGGCAGGAGGATCCCTTTCCGGAGGCCGTCCGGCGCCGCCTCTCCGACGCGGGCGTGAAAGATGCCGAACGACTCCGCGTCAGCTGGGCGTACCATGACGACGTGCCGCTCGGGCTCGATTTCGGCGAGCGGCCGTGGGCCGTCGAGCTGCACCGGCGACCGTCCGAGGCCGCCGCGACGCTCACCGTGCTTCGCGGACAGACGGATCAGGAATGGTATCTCATCAAGAGCGACGCCCCTGTGCCCATGGGGAGAACCGCGGAAGTGGCCGACCGACGGGGCCGCGTCGTCCGGCGCAATCGCGTCGTGTTCGCCCATTATGAGGGGCTGGATGCGGACGTGCGGCGCATCAACCGGACCGTCTCGCGCGCCCATGCCACGCTCGCATTCGACGAAGCGACGGGCGCATTCCACGTGCGCGACGACCAGAGTACGGCGGGGACGTCGGTCATCCGCGAGAACTTTCCCGTGCCGATCCCCGTGAAGCGCCGCCCGGTACCGCTCGAGTCGGGCGATCTGATTTATCTGGGGAAGGGGTGCCTGCGGTTTACGCGGCGCGATGAGGGGTTATAGAGGAGGTCGACGACACAGGCTTTTCAGACAAACATCGCCGGGTTGATCTCCAGGCCGATCTCGGAAATCCTATCTGCCGGTATGCCCGTGCGGCGCGCGTGCTCCAGCACGGCTTCCGGATTGGGGGCGAAGTACTCGCAGTAGATCTTGCCTTCGGCCTCCGAGATATAGCTCTTCACCCAGATGACGTCCGGCATGTCTTCCAGTACCTTCTTGGATCGGCGGGCGTCCGCCTCGAGCTCCTCCCGCGTAAACTTTCCTACGTTTCGCTCGATGATGTAGTGCGGCAAGACTGACCTCCGAAGGACTTGAGTCCGTCAACTGGAAAAGTGACTGTAGATGCCGGAGTGTACGCGACTACCTTTCAAAGATAGGCATTTACAGATCGTCATGAAACCGAGCGCTGCTCGCCCTGGATTGTGCGGCAGGCGTCGACCAGCGCCGAGTCGTCCAGCTCCCCGGCAATCTCAAGCGCCTGCTTTGCGTAGCTGGCGGCCTGCGCATCGTCGTCCTTCGCCGCGTAAGCCTGTGCCATGCGCTGCAGCATCCATCCCTCCCCCTGCCTGTCGTCGAGATCCCATCGCAGCTGCAGCGAATCGGAGTACGCGGTCAGAGCCGCGTCGATCCGGTCCGTCTTCAGCAGCACATCACCCTGAAGTGACAGCGCGTGCGCCAGCATGGTGGGATTCTCGGCCCGGCGGTGGGCTGTGAGGGCACGCTCCAGGACGTCGAGCGCCTCGTCGTGCCGATCCAGGCTGTGCAGACAGGCGGCGATGCTGTTCAGCATCAGACCCACGCCCGCGCCGACGTCCGCCGCCTCAAACAGCGGCAGCGCCTGCTCGTACTGCGCCAGCGCTTCTTTGCGGCCGCCCCGATTCCAAAGGAGAATGCCCACCGTATTGCGGAGGTGGGCTTCGCGGGACGGTTCGTCCAGGTGCATTGCCAGCTCGATGGCGTCGTGGAAATGGGACAGTGCCTCGGCCTCGTCGCCGCGTTTCCGTGCGAGCCGTCCGAATGCCTCGACGACGTCCAGTTCGAAGATGGGATCGAGGTGTTCGAGGAGCTCGGCGACCCTCCGCCAACAGGTTTCGGCTTCATCGATGCGTCCCATCTCTTCGTGGATCCGAGCCACGCGGGCGCGCGTCTCGGCCTCGGAACGAACGTCGTCGATCTTC
>CAZXHQ010000463.1:0-3415 GCA_964640145.1 uncultured Rhodothermales bacterium
CGTGCCGCTCCGATTCGGCGAATGTCCGGCGCTCTCACCATCCTTTGCGCTCCCTCAGCATGGTGATCTGCGCCAGATGATGCCGGCCGTGCCAGGCATACATGCCCAGTGCTCGAATGAGCGGGTACGGTCCGCTGTCGGGATGCTCGAAACCGCGGTCCCACTCTTCCTCCGACATGGCGCGCAGCAGATATACCCACCGTTCGTGCAGGGAATGCGTCAGCGCGAGCGACAGCTCGATCGGCGCCGAACGCGCGTCGCGCAGCTCGGCCCAGCGGTCCTGGTCGTACGACTTGATGCGCGGAGCGTCCTCTGTCAGCGACCACCGAAACCGTATGTAGGCATTCATGTGGCTGTCCGGGATGTGATGTACCACCTGCCGGACGGTCCACCCGCCCTCGCGGTAGGGTGTATCGAGCTGGGACTCATCGAGGCCGTCGACGGCTCGGCGAAGCATGAAGGGCAGCTCGGCGATCTGCTGAATCCAGAGCCGCCGGTCCTCCGACGACACCGACGGAGGGGCTTCGAATGTTCCGATGGGGTACCTGAGCTCGTCAGACATGATACGAATGTGGTAACGAAGACGACTCAATTCTTTCTACATGATACGACGCGGAGGAACACTCCGTCGAGCCCTATCCCACGGTCTGTTCCTCCTCCAGCGTTACGTCGTCCTCCTCCTCGTCCGACGCCATCTCGTCGAGATCCACCTCCTCGTCGTCCTCCGCGGCGTCGCCTGCGGCGAAGCGCCGCAGCTCCTCCGACAGGAACTGTCCCGTGTAGGTGCCCGCCTTCGCCAGCTGCTCGGGCGTACCCGAGAAGATGACCCGCCCGCCGCCCGAACCGCCGTCCGGCCCCAGATCCACGACCCAATCCGCCACCTTGATCACGTCCATGTTGTGCTCGATCACGACGACCGTGTTCCCCTTCTTGACGAGCGCCCGCAGCACGCTCAGCAGGTGGCGGATGTCTTCGAAGTGCAGGCCGGTGGTCGGCTCGTCGAGGATGTAGAGCGTCTGGCCCGTGCCCGGGCGAGAGAGTTCCTTGGCCAGCTTTACGCGCTGCGCCTCGCCGCCGGAAAGCGTCGTCGACTGCTGGCCGAGGCGGATATACCCGAGCCCGACCGAGTTCAGCGTCCGCAGCTTCCGCTCGATACGCGGCACATTCTCGAAAAACGCGAGGGCCTCGGCGACGGTCATCTCGAGCACGTCGGCGATCGTCTTACCCTTGAAGCGGACGTCGAGCGTCTCCGGATTGTACCGCTCGCCCTTGCACGTGTCGCACTCGACGTAGACGTCCGGCAGGAAGTTCATCTCGAGCTTGACGATCCCGGCGCCCTTGCATTTTTCGCACCGTCCGCCTTTCGTGTTGAACGAGAACCGGCCTTTGTCGTAGCCGCGAATCTTCGATTCAGGAAGCTGGGCGAACAGGTCGCGGATCGGTGTGAACAGGCTCGTGTAGGTGGCCGGATTCGACCGCGGCGTGCGCCCGATGGGGCTCTGGTCGATGTCGATGACCTTGTCGACGTGCTCCTCTCCTTCGATGCTCTCGAACGGCAGCGGCACCAGCTTGGCATGATGAAATCGCTTCGCCAGGATCGGATAGAGCGTCTGGTTGATCAGGCTCGACTTGCCCGAGCCCGACACGCCGGTGACGCAGATGAACGTGCCGAGGGGGAGCTCCACCGGGTCGCCCCGGAGGTTGTGGCCTCTCGCGCCATTCAGCACGAGACGTTTGCCGATGCCGGCCCGGCGCTCCGCCGGCACGCTGATCCTCTTGTCGCCCTGCAGATAGGCGGCGGTAAGACTTTCGAACCCGTTCACCCGAATCGGCAGATCCGTCGGTCTCGTCGCGCCGACTACGTGGCCGCCTTGCTCGCCCGCACCCGGACCGAGATCCACGACGTAGTCTGCGGCCTCGATCATGTCGCGGTCGTGCTCGACGACGAGGACCGAATTGCCCAGATCGCGGAGTGACTTCAGCGACGCGATCAGCCGTCCGTTGTCGCGCGGATGGAGTCCGATCGACGGCTCGTCGAGCACGTAGAGGACGCCCGTGAGCTGCGTCCCGATCTGCGTGGCGAGCCGTATCCGCTGGCTCTCCCCGCCGGACAGCGTCCGCGCCGACCGGTCGAGGTTGAGGTAATCGACGCCCACGTTGACCAGGAATTCCAACCGCTCCTTGATCTCCTTGATGATCGGCGCGGCGATGATCGACGGCCGCTCCTCGAGCTCGACCTCGTCGAAGAAGTTACGGAGCGTGACCAGGTCCATCCGCACCAGGTCGGCGATGTTCTTTTCGCCTATCCTGTAGGAGAGGCTCTCTTTCTTCAAGCGCCCGCCGCCGCATTCGCTGCACGGCATCTGCCGCATAAACGATTCGGCCCACTTGCGCTGCGCGTTCGACGACGTGTTCTCGTAGGTATGCTGCACGTGCTCGTAAATACCGCCGAAGCGGTGCTTGTAGCGCACCTCGCGGTCCTTGTACGTGTAGACGATGTCGAACTGCTTCTCTCCCGCGCCGAAGAGAAGGACGCCGCGCTGCTCGTCCGTCAGTTCCTCGATCGGCGTCTCGAAGTCAAACCCGTATGCTTCCGCCACGGCGCGGAGCTGGCTGAATATCCAGATGTCGCGCGGCTTACCGACAGGGGCCACGGCACCCTCGGCGATGGTCCGGGACGCATCCGGAATGATGAGCGCGGGGTCGAGCTCCTGCCGGGTGCCGAGGCCGTTGCACACCGGGCACGCGCCGTAAGGGGTGTTGAACGAAAACGTGTTGGGGGAGGGATCGTCGTAGGAAATGCCGTCATCCGGGCTGAAGAGGTGGCGGCTGAAGAGGTGGTCGCCGCCCTCCTCGCCGCCGGTCACATGTGCAATCAGCGCGCCGCCGCCCATGCCGAGGGCCGTCTCCACAGACTGCGCCACCCGCGAGCGAATGCCCTCCTTGATCACGATCCGGTCGACGACGACCTCGATGTCGTGCGTCTTGTAGCGGTCCACTTTCATCCCCGCCTCGATCTCGCGGACGTTCCCGTCGACGCGGACGCGCTGAAAGCCCTGCTTCGCCATCTGCTCGAAGAGCTCGCGGTAATGGCCTTTGCGGCCCTTGACCACCGGGGCGAGGAGCATCATGCGGGTGCCTTCTGGAAAGCCGATGATCCCGTCGATGATCTCGTCGTCCGATTGTTTCCGCATCGGCTTGCCCGAGACGTACGAATAGGCAGTAGCTGCCCGCGCAAACAGCAAGCGCAGGAAGTCATAGATCTCGGTGACCGTGCCCACCGTCGAGCGCGGATTGCGGCTGACGGTTTTTTGCTCGATCGCGATGACTGGCGAGAGGCCGTCGATGAAGTCGACGTCGGGCCGCTCCATCATCCCCAGGAACTGCCGGGCGTACGCGCTCAGGCTTTCCATGT
>CAZXHQ010000464.1:0-3402 GCA_964640145.1 uncultured Rhodothermales bacterium
ACTCGCTACGACGGCATTTTCTTCACCGCGGTAAAGACCACCGGCGTCTTCTGTAGGCCCTCGTGCGCCGCCAGAAAACCGAAGCGGAGAAACGTTGAGTTTCACCGTACGGCTAAGGCTGCGCTCGCTCACGGTTTCAGGCCCTGCAAACGATGCCGGCCCCTCGAGCCGAGGGGCCAGACCCCGGAGTCTATTCGAGATCTGTTGGATGAGCTGGACGAAGATCCCACGCTTCGGCTCCGCGATCGCGACCTCCGTGCCAGAGGGCTCAGCCCACGGACGGTTCGGCGCTGGTTCAAGAAGCATCACGATATGACGTTCCACGCCTACGAGAGGTCACGACGTCTGGCGAATGCCCTGGGCAACTTGGCCGGTGGCGCGAAAGTCACGCCAACGGCCTTCGGGAACGGGTACGATTCCTTGAGCGGCTTCCACGACGCGATCCGAAACATCACGGGACGTTCGGCCTCTCAGAGTCGAAACGCCGTCGTCGTCCATGTATCTCGCGTGTTGACGCCCCTCGGGCCGATGCTCATGGGCACCACCGACGTCGGGGTGTGCCTCCTCGAATTCACCGACCGTCGTATGTTGGAAACGCAGCTCCGACGCCTGGCGCAGCGGCTCGACTGCGTGTACGTACCCGGGTCAAACGAGCTCAGCGAGCATCTGGAGGTCGAGCTGAACGGCTATTTTGCGGGCGAGAGGCGCGAGTTTCAGACGCCGGTGCACCTGGAGGGCACCGATTTTCAGCGTCGCGTCTGGACGGCACTCCGAGACATCCCGTACGGCGCCACCCGAAGCTACGCCGAGCAGGCTCGTATGATCGACGCGCCCACGGCCGTGCGTGCGGTCGCGAGGGCGAACGGAGACAACCGCGTTGCCGTCGTCATTCCCTGCCACCGCGTCATCGGAGCGGACGGCACGCTGACCGGCTACGGAGGCGGACTCTGGCGGAAGCGCTGGCTCCTCCACCACGAAGGGGCCGTCTTCGAGGACGATCGGACGTAGACCGGGATCGCGTGCACACCAGCATCCCAAACGCGTCGGAAGGTGGATCTCCGTGTGACCGATCAAGGTGTGCGATTCATCGAGCAGCTTCAAAGCGGGAACTACTACATCGGAGGCTGGCAACGGTGCGCAGGCATGGACTATGGAAACGAAATAGACACGCTTTGCCCCGCATATTCGCCCTCCGGCAAATCGACGCGAACGATGCTGTAGGCTTCGTCTTCGTGCCAGGTCGCTTCCCATCGGGCCCCTTCAGCCTCGAGCGGCGCGGTGATCCGCAGGCGGATTGAATCCTGCCGGCGCGCCGGGTCGGAGACCGTGATCGCTCTTACGCGCCCTCCGGAGGTGTCTACCATGACGAGCCCGGGAACCTCGCCGGAGACGCGAATGCCGCCGCCTATCTCTATTTCTCCAGGTTCATAAAAGATCAGCTGGCTTAGCCCGAGGCCCCGGTGTGTGACGGCCTGAAGCCCGGTCGTGTTGGCCAAAATCTCGATGGCCGAACTTTCCAGATATCGGTCGACCTCAGCAGCCGCTATACCGGGAACGACGACGTATTCGTATTCAGCATCCTGCGGGGCTATACCATGGTCTACCCACAGGGTCAACACGTCCTTGCGTACCTCGTCGACGGCGGTCGCCCAGGTCTGGCCGTTGATCTCCTCCCAGGCCCCGCGGCGGCGGCCATTCTCGAGTCGCACGGCGGTCGAATCCGGAAATAGATAGGCGGTTCGATCGTGATGCACCCAGCCAGCTCCATCCAGATCGTGTCGGCCCGAGCCGAGTGCCGCCGTGCCGCCGGCTTTGCCGATGACGACCTCGCCGCTCGTGAGACTCTGGTTCAGCGTGGTGGCGACGGGGTAATCCGATTCGGAGCGGATAGCGGCGCCCAACGCAACGAACGCGTCGTCGAAGAAGAACCAGGATTTGCGCGCCGACAGCGGGTCCAGAGGACTTTCAAAGTCGAATGCAGCGGCCCCGTATACGCCGTCCGTGACGCCGCCTACGAACGCGGTGCGTCCGGGCTGCTGAATGTCTTCCGGATCCGGAAGAGAAGGTTTCTGCACGACCGTCGTCCCCGGTATTTTCTGCCAGTCCCAGACTGGGAAAATATCAACGTACTCCTCTCCGGTCCGGGTCACGAAGTTGAAGCCGTCTGCCAGATGATGATTTTTCAATCCCTCGCCGTTGTACGCGACCTCCATGCTGTGATTACGCGAGGAATACATTCGGACCGACGTGAAAAAATGCGGCCGCTGGTGGCTGTAATATTCAGTATGCCAGAAAAAGCGGCTGCTCGTCAGGTCGGGTTGCCGTTCCCCCTGGCGTATCTCGACGATCGCTTCGAGCTCATCCTGCCGGTAGGAGGTGACCCGAAGTAACCGCTCCGGCAGTGCGGGGCTCCTCGGACGCAAGGCAGCTCGCCTCGTAATCCCCCGGTTCAACGCCCCCGGATCCGGATACTTTCCAAAAGCCATCGTCTTAGAGATGCCGTCGAGATAGAAGTCGACGATCAGTTCGACGGCCTCGTCGGGGAAACCGAATGCGGTCCCGTGCACCTTCTCAGCCCAGTCCGCAAAGTAGGCGGCAAATCCCTGGCCGTACGTGATGGTCGAGGTGACCCGGTCGTGGCGATGGTGGAAGCTGAAATCCGTCTGAAGTCCCCTCCGGTCGGAAGGATCACCGCGATCGACCGCGAACTCGATCTCCCCGGCGATCGCCTCCAACGCCGCATTCACCCTCTCGCGATCGCGTTTGAAGAGCCCATGCTTGCCCATGATCCCGGCGATCTTGATCAGATCGCCGCCGGGGCGCGCTCCCCAGGCATCGAGATTGGCTCGGCCGACGATGGGATCCGCCCGGCTCTTCTGCTCCTCGGTCAGTGCCTCGTCCATGATCAGCAGAAGATCTCCAATCCGCTCCGGGGTGCCGATCTGATTCCACCACCAGTTCTCACACAGAAAGTCGTGGTCGAGCCAGAAGTCGAGCGCGGAATGTACGGCACGCTCGACGCCCGGATTTCCACGAAACGCCGAGTCGTCCTTCCGGTAGGCCCTTGCCAGCGCGACCATGTTGTCGAGATGCCGGCTATGCTCGAAGCCGGTGCGGGAGGTGTCTTGGTAATCTATATCGGGCCAGGTACCGTCATCCTCGACGGCATGGAGCACAGTCTCTATTTCGTCGACGTCGATCCCAGGCTCGAGAAGGTCGTCGATGAATCGGTGCCTCACGCTCTCCAGATCGGCAGATGAGTCGATCTCCGGATCGGGAGCTGAACGGGTCTCCCCATCGGGAGCTGAGTCGGTTCGGCCCGACAGACGTACCCGGATATCTCCTTCCGATCCGTCGAAGAACCAGGCAGGGACGCGGATCTCCAGCCGTTTCAGCTTTTCG
>CAZXHQ010000465.1:0-3396 GCA_964640145.1 uncultured Rhodothermales bacterium
CCGCTGCGGAACGCCGCATTGGCCAGGTTCAGCCAGGCGCCCCGATAGTCCGGGTCTCGTTCGAGCACCTCGTGATACGCCTTCTCAGCGAGATCCGGCCGCTGCAAATCGGACAGGATGCGCGCCCGGAGAAAATGCAGATCCGCCAGCTCCGGCGCCCATTGCATGAGGCTGTCGGCCAGCAAAAGAGCCTTGTTCAATGCTCCGTCCTGAAATGCCTGCTGCGCCTCGACGAGCAGTTCGGCCGTCTGCGGATCGGCCGTCTGGCGCTGGCGCTCGGCCCGGCTCTCCGCCGTCTCCGACGACTCGGATCGGCAGCCGCACACCGATCCGAGCAGTACCACGACAGCTATGTAAATGCGTCGTCTCATCTCACCCCGGCCGCCTTCATTCGGACGTCAAAGCGCGCTTTTCCGTTCGGTCGAGAACGTCCCGGACCCTTCTACGACACGGATGTCGTGGTTGGCGGGAATCCCCTCGAAGGCGTCGACGCGTCCGCTGGGCCAGGTAACGATCAGACTGTCGACCTGTCGGGCCGCGCCGAGGCCGAACGTGGCGGCCCGCTCACTTTGGGAAAGGTACGTCGACCCCCCTCGAATGTGCCGCACCATACGCTGCGTCCCCACGAAGCCCTCGATACGCGTTCCACATCCGTCCCGATTGCTTTCTCGTCCTTCCACGCGCACTCGAAGAAAGGCCGGCGCTTTCTCCTCGCGGCTGCCGCCGGCGAGGACGTCGGATCGTGCATCCGGAGGGGGGCCTCGACCCCGCTCAGCACGCAGAGCGGCCTCATGCTGCGCTGCTCCGCCGAACAGCTCGTTGCGCCAGAGGTGCGCGGGGCCGTCGTTCTCCGTGATCAAGATGTCCAGGTCGCCGTCCCGATCGAAGTCGGCGTAGGCCGCCCCGCGCGCCACCATCTTGTGCTGAAACGCGCCTGCCGCTTCGACCTCGTCGAACCGCCCGTCACCGCGTCCGAGAAAGAGCTGAGCGCGCTGGCGATACCCGACGCCTTCTCTCAGCCTGGACGCCTCGGGATAGACGTGCCCGTTGGCAAGGAAGAGATCGAGATCGCCGTCGAGTTCCACGTCGAAGAGAAAGAGCCCGAAGGTGAGGGTGGAGAGGGTCGAATAGCCGATCCCGGAGGCGGCAGCCCGGTCGACGAAGAGTCCGTCTTCCAGATGCCGGTAGACGCCCACCATCTCGTCGGAGAAGTTTCCGACAAAGATGGTGACCTCGCCGGTGGCGTCCACGACGCCCGCATCGACGCCCATTCCGGCACGAGCGGCGCCGTTGTCGTCGTAGGCGATCCCGCTCATGACGCCTTTTTCCGTGAAGGTGCCGTCTCCGTCGTTCTCGTAGAGTAGATCGCCTTCACCATCGTTGACGACGACCAGGTCGGGCCAGCCGTCTTCGTTATAGTCCATTTCGGCCACGCCGAGCGACTTGCCCCTGTCGTGGGTGAAACCGGCTTCGGCGGTTCGGTTTGCGAACGTCCCGTCGCCGTTGTTGCGGTAGTACACGCTTCCGATGCCGTAGTAATGGGCCGGCCGGCAGTATACCTTCTCCCCGCCCCGCTCACACCGGACGTCGGTCTCCGGCGACCAGTCCGCATACCCGCCGACGTAGAGATCCAGCCAGCCGTCGCGATCCGCATCGAAGAAGATCGCAGAGCTGCTCCAGACCTCCTGGTCGGCGACGCCGGCCGGACCGCCGACTTCCGTAAAGGTGCCGGCATCGTTGCGAAAGAGCATGTTTCGACCCAGCGTCGTCAGATAAAAATCTTGATCTCCATCGTTGTCGTAATCGGCCACGGCGAGGCCGAGGCTGTAGGCCCGGACGCCTGCCAGACCGACCTCTTCGGTAACGAGGCTAAACGTTCCGTCGCCCTCGTTCCGATACATCCACAGAGCCGGCACGTCTCGATCGGACCGATCCGGCCAGACGCCGCCGCCGACGAGCAGGACGTCCAGCCGGCCGTCCCCGTCGTAGTCGATAAAGGCGCCGCCGGCTCCCATCTGCTCCGGAAACCACTTCAGTCCGAACCCACCGTTGTCATGCCGAAAGCCGCCGAGGCCGGCCCGCTCCGTCACGTCGGTAAAGGCGGGAGGCCCGGCTGCCGGCCGGCTTGAGGCGGACTCCGGACGCTCGGATCGCGAATCAACGCAGCCCGCCGTGCCCGGCGCGCTAACGGCTGCAAGGAACGCGACAGCTATGAAAGGAAATGAACGAGACATCAGAGCAGGCGGGGGGTAGATCCGGTCGACACCGCTGCGGTCAATCAAGTCGCTGGAGGTAGGCTCGGGCGGCCTCATGCTCCGGCTCATAGCGGAGTGCACGCTCCCACGCGCGCCGCGCGCTCCGTTCTTCGCCGGCCAGGGCGTACACGACGCCCAGGTTCACCCAGACGTCGACGAAGGCTGAGTCCCGCTCGAGGATGCGATGGTACCAGCCGATCGCCTCCGTCGTATCATGCCGCACGAGGTGGAGATTGGCGATGTTGTTCTGCACGTCCAGGTTTTCGGGGTCGAGGTGATAGGACATCTTGTACGCTCGCATAGCCTCCTCATTCCGCCCGGCGCGCCGCAGCGCCGATCCCAGGGCTGCGTGAGCGAGCGGATCCGTCGGGTTGGACTGCACGCTGTTCATCTGTTGCACCACCTTCGCGTCGAGCGCGCGAAGCCTTTCCGAGCGCTCGAGCATCGCCGCTCCCTGCTCCCGGCGCCCGGTCCGCAGCAGCGCCTGCCCGAGGTTGTAGTGCGAGGCGTGATGCCACGGCCTCGCCTCTGCGACCGCGAGCAAATGCTCGATCGCCTCATCGCTGCGGTCGAGCTTCAACAGGTACGACCCGAGGAGGTATCGGAAGTCGAGGTTCTGCGGATTCAGCTCGAATGCCTGCTCCGCGTGAGGCAGCGCCTTCTCCAGGTTGCCCTCGTCTTCATACAGGAGGGCCAGACTGAAGTGGGCCGGTGCGTAGCTGGAGTCGACCGCGAGGGCCTGCTCGAAGGCAAACCGCGCGCTGTCGACCTGGCCGAGCTCGAGATATGACCGTCCCATCCCCCGCCACGGAAGCGGGGCCGGGTTGGCCTCCAGCTCCTTCCGATAATACGAGATGGCCGCACTGTACTGCTGCCGGCGATAGGCGCTGTTGCCGCGGTTGTGCCATACGCCGGGGTATTGCGGCCGCCGCTCGATCACGCGCTCGTAGACCGAGTCCGCCGCGGCGAGGTCGCCGAGGTCCGCGTACGTCCGTCCGCGCAAAAAGAGCGCATCCGGCGAATCGGGTACCCGGCGCTCCGCGCTGTCGGCATAGGCCAGCGCCCGCGCGAACTCATTCCGCTCCAGGGCCTCCGTCCCTTCCATCAGGTATCTCTGCGCCTCCGGATCCGGGGGCGGCAG
>CAZXHQ010000466.1:0-3395 GCA_964640145.1 uncultured Rhodothermales bacterium
CGAGATCTTTCCTTTCGGTACAAGGCCGCGGACGAATGGGTGGTCAAGCATCTCAATATCGTCATTCCGAAAGGTTCGCGGGTGGCCGTCGTCGGACCCACCGGCTCGGGCAAGACGACGTTCATCGATCTGCTGACGGGCCTGCTCAAACCACAGCACGGCGACGTCCTGGTTGACGACGTGCCCGTAACGAAGCATAATATTCGGCAGTGGCTAAGCCTGGTCGGCTACGTGCCACAGGAGGTCGTGCTCTACGACGACACGCTCGCGCGGAACATCGCCTACGGCGTCCCTGACGGGCAGATCGACATGGAGCGTGTTCAGCGCGCGGCGGAGATTGCATGCATTGCTGACTTCGTTGCCGAGCTGCGCGACGGCCTTGATTCGAGGGTTGGGGAGCGGGGAGTCCGAATGAGCGGCGGTCAGCGGCAGCGCGTCGGTCTGGCGAGAGCAATCTACCACGAGCCTGAGGTTCTCGTACTCGACGAAGCCACGAATTCGCTCGACGGGATCACCGAGGAGGCCGTTCTGAATGCGCTTGCGGCGGAAATTCGTGACGTGACGATCATCACGATCGCCCATCGTCTGGCCACGGTGCGCGACCACGATCACATCTATCTTCTGGATCGTGGACGGGTGGTCGCCCAGGGAACCTATTCAGAACTTCTCGCCAGCAGTGCGACATTTCGTGAGATGGCCAAGCTTACCGCCTGAGATGCGTATGCAGCCGGAAAGACCGATCCGATACGAATCGACCCACCCTCGCCACAAGCCGGCCGCACGGCATGTACCGACGGCTGAAGTGGGGAGAGTACAGCCCGGCTCGGCCGTGGAACAGCCGGACGCGCCGATCGTGTTGGCTTTCGGAGCGGACGAGTCGTTTGCCATGCCGCTCGCTGTAGCGCTGTACTCGGCTCTGAGTAATCTTAGCCGTGGATGCCGCGCCCACGTCTTCATACTGGACGGCGGCATGAGCACGTCGAGCCGACGGCGCCTGCAGGGCGTGGCCGCCCGCGCCCATCCCAACGTTCGCCTCGAATTTATTGTCCCGGGACCCGAGCAGCTCAGCGCCTACGAGCTCTGGACTGAAGACCGCTTCTCGGCCGCCGTCTTTCTCCGCCTCCTTATCCCAGCGCTTCTTCCGGACTCCTACGCGAAGGCCATTTATCTCGACAGCGACGTCATCGTCGAGCGCGATCTGACGCACCTCTGGCGGGAAGACCTGGGCGGCAATGCGCTTCTGGCCGTCCAGGAACGGAACGTCGCCTCGCCGTACGGGATGCACAACTGGCGGGAGCTCGGGCTGCCCCACGATGCACCCTATCTCAACTCCGGCGTCCTGGTCATCAACCTGCGGCAGTGGCGCGAGGATCACATCGCCTGGGACGTGTTTCGCTATCTTGACGAACACAGAGCCGACCTGAACCTGCCGCACGAACAGGAGGGACTCAACGCCGTGCTTGCCGGTCGCTGGGGGATGCTCGACATGCCCTGGAACGTAACCTACCCCTTCTACGACGCCGCGCGCTTCGACAATCTTCCGTTCGCGGACGAGCTGCGAGAGGTTCGGACTAATATTGCGCGTGACCCCTACATCGTTCACTTCAATATCGCAAGCAAACCGTGGCACGCCGATTGCACCCACCCCGCCCGCCGCCGATTCTATCGGTATCTGAAGAAAAGCCGGTGGTTCGGCCCCGATGAATACTTCCGCTGGCGAGCGCGGCTGGCGCCGGGCCAGGCGATTGCGCACGTCTCCACCATGGTCAAGAAAGCTCTTAGAAAAAGCCGTAGGGCTCTCGCATCGCCAACGTCGGCGCGGCGCCATGACGAAACGACCAGCGCGTCGGACCGGGTCGTGCTCGTCTTCACGGCCGATGAGGCCTTTGCCATGCCGTTGGCCGTGACCCTCTACTCAGCGCTCGTCAATCTGCAGACGGAAGCACGCCCACTCGTCTACGTGCTCGACGGCGGATTCAGCGCCGCGAGCCGGCGACGCATTCTGACGGTTGCATCCCGTGCGCATCGACGGGCGGAGGTCGTATTTGTCAAACCCGAGCCCTCTCGTCTAAGTGCGTATAGTCTCAAGATGGAGGGGCGCTTCTCCAGGGCCATCTTTTTGAGGCTCCTCATCCCGGAGCTGCTTCCGGCCGACATCGAGAAAGCCATTTATCTCGACAGCGATATGGTGGTCGAGGGGGATCTGTCGCAGCTGTGGCGGGCCGAGCTGGACGACCACGCATTGCTTGCGGTGCAGGACCTCGCGATACCTCACGTATCCTCCACGCCTCGGGGCCTCTATAACTGGCGGGAATTAGGCCTGTCGCCCAGCACCCCGTACTTCAATTCGGGTCTGCTCGTACTGAACCTGCGACGCTGGCGAGACGACGGCATCGCAGACGACGTGCTCGACTATCTCTCTCGGCACCGCGACCATCTCAATATGCACGGCAACCAGGAAGGCTTCAATGCCGTCCTGACCGGCCGGTGGGGTGCGCTGGACCCCCGATGGAACGTCATCCACCACGCATACGATCGTCTACTATTCGAACGAGTCGGCGGAAAGCCCGTGGTAGGGCGATCTCGGACAGAGCTGACTCGAGAACCCTGCGTCATCCACTTCACAGCGCGCCGCAAACCGTGGCAGGCAAGCTGCGTGCATCCCGAACGCCGAAGATTCTTCCATTATTTAAAGGAAAGCGGATGGTTCAGGTCTTCGGTGTACGTCCGCTGGCGCCTGCGGCTCCTGCCGTATCAAGCGGCGTCGAGCCTCCGTTACGTCTTGAAAACGAGGAGTCGCGTCTGGCGGCGTGCGCTGATGGAAGCGCTCCGCCCTCTCGCCGGACCCCACAGCTCGCACCAGCGCACTTGAGTGAATCCGAGCGTTCAGACTGCCTGTCTCGTCATCCCCGGTACATCCTCATAATCATATGCCCGCACACGCTTCTTTTCATGACTGGGTCGTAAAGCATGCGCCGCCGCAGATGCTTCAGTATCTGAAGCGAATCTACTGGCGCTTATTATTTCAACCCGAGGTGGAGGTGCTGCCGCTAGAGACGCTGAATCGCGGCCCGGTCGAAAAGCACGACCACGTCGAGGCCGAGTTCGTTCCCATGCCGGACGCACGCGAGCTGCCCATGGCGCCGTTCGCTCCGCACCTTCACAGCGGATGCTACAGTGTGCCGGAAGACTTCGTGTCCGTCCTGAAGGGACTGCTCTACTGCCCCGTAAATGCCGTAGTGATGGCAGAGCCCGGAAAGATCGTGGCCGAGTCGCTGTGCGCCGGCCTCAGCGTGAAGCCGTTCCCGCGCAAGCAAGAGACCGTCACGGGATACTGCACGCCCTGGCGCACGCCGAAGGACAATTACTACCACACGCTCATCGATAATCTGCCG
>CAZXHQ010000467.1:0-3394 GCA_964640145.1 uncultured Rhodothermales bacterium
GTCCGTCGTGGCGTAAGGCGTTCGGATGGCGTCCTGCTATGCCGGCGAGTGCAGTCCCTAATCTACGGTGACGAGACGTGGGTAAGACGGTCGTTGTCATAGGAACCCTGGATACGAAGGGGCCCGAATTTGCCTACCTGCGCGATCGCCTGGAAGACCTGGGCCTCCGCACCACGGTGGTCGATGCCGGTATTCTCGGCGAGCCGCGGGGGATTGTGCCCGACATCGATCATGCGGAGGCGGCGCGTTTCGGGGGATCGACCATTGAGGCCCTCCAGAATGCCGGCAGCCGCGGCAAAGCGGTGGAGGGGATGCGGGAGGCGCTCAAGAAGCTCACGTTGGCCCTCTACGGCGACGGAAAGCTCGATGCCGCCGTCAGCATGGGCGGCGCAGAGGGCGCCGTGATGGGTGCGGCGGCCATGATGCAGCTGCCGGTGGGCGTACCGAAGGTCCTGGTCTCGCCGATCGCCTCCGGAAAGCATTATTTCGATCCGCTGGTCGGCACGACCGACATGATGGTCGTGCACTCCGTCGTCGACATCCTCGGGCTGAATCCCATCGCATGCACGGTGTTCGACAACGTCGCCGCCGCCGTCAAGGGACTCGTCGAGCACGGTCATCCGCTGCAGGAGCCTCCAGAGGATGCACGCTACGTGGCCGTCACGATGCTTGGCAACACGACGACGGCCGTCATGGCGCTCAAAGAGCGCCTGGCGGAGCACGGCTACGAAGCCGTCATCTTCCATTCGAACGGCGTAGGCGGTCCTGCGATGGAAGAGCTGGCCGAGGCCGGACAGTTCGTGGGCGTCATCGACTATACGACCAACGAAGTGAACGATCCGCTCGTGGGCGGCATTCACGACGGCGGGCCGGAACGGCTGCGGCGCGTGGGTCGCCTCGGACTGCCGCAGGTCGTGGTCCCCGGCTGCATCGATTTCAGCGTATTCCATTCAGGTTCGATCCCGGAGGCACTCAGAGGCCGACCGGTCTACGATCATAATCCCGAATACACGCTGGTGCGGACATCCCGCGAGGAGATGGTGGAGCTGGGCCGGATCTTCGCGGAGCGCCTCGGCGAGGCGCAGGGTCCGGTCCACGTCGTGGTTCCTACGCGGGGCCTTTCCATCCCGAACGTGCCGGACGGCGTGTTCTGGGACGTCGAATCAGATGCGGCATTTCTGGAATCGATGACGGTCGGACTTAATGCCGGTGTGCCGGTCGACACGTTCCCCATGCATGTAAATGATCCTGCATTCGGCACGCAGGTCGCTGATATTTTTGTTGATCTACTAAATCAGGAGAACAAGTGATGGCTGTAACAAATGGCGAGACGGGCAAGGTAAAACGGCTCACGTCGGGCGACGACGAATTTCGAAGCAAGTTTATTTCGTGGAATCTGGGAGACCTCACGTTCGTGGATATCCGGGAATATCTGCAGACGAAGGACACGGTGCTCATTCCAATGGCCAGTACGGAGCAGCACGGTCCGCACCTTCCGCTTTATACGGATACGATCACGGCGATTGAAGTGTCGAGGCGCGTCGCAGAGCATATCGGCGTACTGCACACGCCTCCCATCTGGATGGGCTATTCCCCCCAGCACATGCACGAGCCCGGACAGGGCCGCGGCACGATTACGCTTCGAAGCAGTACGCTGCTCAACGTGATGTACGACGTGGCGCGGAGCCTGATTCATCACGGCTTCAACCGGCTCATCTTCATTAACGGGCACGGCTCCAATATAAAGGTGGTCGATCCTATCCTCCGTAAGCTGCGCTACGAAACGGGCGCTCTGATCAGCTTTGTAAAGCCCTACATGGAGAATTACGTCGGGCTCATGGAGGGCCTGCTGGAAAACCCGCCCGAAGAAACGCCGGGCTGGCACGCCAGCGAGCTGGAAACGTCCCAGGACCTGGCCCACAACGCGGAGATCGTGCGCATGGATCGCGCCGAGTTTACGAAGGCGCATATACCGGATTTTCTGCCGCGATCCTTTGAAAAGAAGGACGGCATGCCGGACGTGGAGTTCGACGGCTACAAGTACTTCAGCTTTCCGATGGATCACCACGAGTTCATCGAGAGCGGCGTGATCGGCAACCCCCTTCGGGCGTCCGCCGAGAAAGGTGAAGAGGCGTTTCGCCGCTATTCGGAGCACGTGGCGCGCGGCGTGCTCGAGCTGATGGACGTGCCGGTGGAAGTGCGAAATCGTGAATTCGTCGACCGGGTGCTGTAGCCCACCGCGTGGGGGAAGACCGATGCTGGCGTCGGGCCGGGTTCCCGTATCTATCGAAACGTAATCTTGAGAGGTTGAGATGAAAGGCTTCACTGGGCGACGGCCTGTCGTCTCGGCGATTGCTGCGCTCGCGACGAGTCTGGCATTGCTGACCGCAGGCTGCGGAGACGGCCAAAGCCGGGATCGTTCATATGCTTCCTCGGCCGAGCCGGATTTCGAGCCGATTTTTAATGGCACCGACCTCACGGGATGGGACGGGGACGCGCGCTTCTGGCGGGTGGAGGAGGGCATCATCGTCGGCGAGACGACGACCGACCTTCCGACGGAGGAAAACACGTTTATCATCTGGGAAGGAGGCGAGCCGGGCGACTTCGAGCTCCGCTTCCAGATCCGCTTCGACACGGAGGCCGGGAATTCGGGCATCCAGGTCCGCTCGCAGCGCTTTTTCGACGAGGAAACACCGGAGCTGGAGCACAGGGTCAGGGGATACCAGCCCGACTTCGCCGTCAGCGACTGGATTCCCGGAATCTTGTACGAAGAGGGGGGTCGAGGCATATTGGCCCGGCGCGGACAACGGGTGCACCTCGATGCCGAGGGCGAGCGTCATGAGGAGATCTTCGCCGACGAGGATGAGCTCGGCGAACACATCCGTCCGACGGAATGGAACGACTACCACGTCGTCGCCCAGGGAAACGCCATACGCAGCCGCATTAACGGCGAGCTGATGCACGAGCTGGTAGACGATTCGCCCGAAGCGCGGCGCGAGGGCATCATTGCCTTCCAGCTGCACCAGGGCCCGCCGACCAGGCTGGAATTAAGACAGATCGAGCTGGCGGAACTGCCGCCGAATGCACCCACCTCATTTTGAGCGACCGAACCTCGCCAGATACGTACCATGATCCGATTCCTTACCGCCACGCTGATAGCCTCGTCGGTTCTAATAGGATTTCACAACCTGCCGTTTCAGGATGAAGAGCGGTTCGACGTCCCTGACGGCTTTACGGTAGAAGAAGTCTATTCGCCGGAACAGGCCGGCTCGGTCGTAGCGATCACGTTCGACAGCGAGGGCCGGCTCGTTCTCAGCCGAGAGGACTCCACGATCGTAACGCTGTTCGACGAGAACGGAGACGGCGACTACGAGGAGATCGTGTTCTCGGAGGA
>CAZXHQ010000468.1:0-3390 GCA_964640145.1 uncultured Rhodothermales bacterium
TGCAGCATGTCCATGGACGTGGGATCGATGCGACCGGTGACGAGCCGAACGCCGTCGACCCGCAGGGCTCCGGCGATGAAATCGTCGAGCTGGCCGGCGAGGTTCTTCTGGCGCTGTTCCTCCAGCTCTCGCTGGAGGCGCTTGTTTTCCGCGATCAGATTCTTCACCTCCTCCGAAACGGGGCGCTGCAAACCCTTGAACTGGCTGCGGATACGGTCGAGCTCTCCTATCTCCCGATCGATCAGGTCGAGGGCGTCCTGACCTGCGACGCCCTCTATTCTGCGGACGCCAGCCGCCACGGAGCCCTCCGACAAGAACCTGAAAACGCCGATCTCGCCCGTCGCCTCAACGTGGGTACCTCCGCAAAGCTCGATCGAAAACTCCGGACCGAACGTGATCACGCGTACCCGGTCACCGTATTTCTCGCCGAAGAGCGCCAGGGCGCCGCGTGCACGGGCTTCCTCGATCGGAACGTCGCGCGACTCATCCTTCGGTATGTCCTGCTGAATGACTTCGTTGACCCTTGCCTCGATCCTGTGCAGCTCTTCGCGCGTCACGCGATCGTAGTGGCTGAAATCGAACCGCAGGCGATCCGGCGCCACGAGAGAGCCTTTCTGCTGCACGTGCTGACCCAGTACCTCGCGCAGCGCCGCGTGCACCAGGTGCGTGGCGCTGTGGTGTTTCTTGATGCGCACCCGACGGTCCGCCTGTACGACGGCCCGCACGGGCGCGGCGGGCTCGGCGGGCTGCCGATCCACATAATGTATGATCCGTCCTTGCTGCTTCTGCGTATCGAGCACCTTCAGCTCGTCGCCTCCGACCTCGAGCACGCCCACGTCTCCTACCTGGCCGCCACTCTCGGCATAAAACGGCGTGCGGTCCAGCACGATTTCATGGCGCTCGTCATCCCCTTCGAGCCGCACAGTACGCAGGGCGCGGATGCGCGCATTGGAAATATCCAGCTCGTCGTAGCCTACGAAAACGGAATCTTCGCCGGTGGAAACGGTCTCCCATTCGTCGACGCGGCTTTGGTCCGACTTGAACGAGGTCGCCGCACGGGCACGATCCTTCTGTTCGCCCATCAGCACCTGATACCGCTGCATGTCGACGTCGAGCCCTACCTCGCGCGCCATGAGCTGGGTGAGATCGACGGGGAAGCCGTGCGTGTCGTGCAGCAGAAAGGCGACCTCGCCAGGCACCTGTCGGCGCGAAGCCGCTTCACTGAAATGATCGACGATCCTTTCCGAATCGGAGGCCGCGTAGGCTTTTTCGAGAAGGTCCATGGTCTGGCGATCGCCCCTGATCTCCTCTACCACTTTCGCCACCTCTTCGTTCTCCATGTCCGCCTCTTCTGCGGCCGCCAGTCGCACGACGTACGGCGTCACGCGCTCGAAGAAACCGATCCCGGTGCCCAGCGTCTCGAGGAAATTCTCCTCCTCCGCCCGCGTGACCTTCTCGACGTATTCCTGTTGATTGCGCAGCTCTGAAAAGGTGTCACCCATCTTCTCCTGAAGCGGCGCGATAAGTTTGTACATGAACGGCTCACGCATCCCGAGCGTCTGGTATCCGAAGCGTACGGCACGGCGGAGAATGCGGCGGATGACGTAGGAGCGACCGACGTTGCCGGGCGAGACGCCGTCGGCGACGGCGAAGGCGATGGTCCTCACGTGATCGGCCACGACCCGCATGGCGATTCGGCAGCGCTCCCGCTCTTGCTCGTCGTCCACGTCGATCTCCTCGTAGGAGACGACCTCCCGGCGCGGCGACAGCTCAGCGACGCGGGACAGCAGTGGCGCGAACAGATCGGTGTCGTAATTCGACGTCTTGCCCTGAAGGACGGCCACGAGCCGCTCGAACCCCATCCCCGTGTCGACGTGCCTGTCCCGTAACGGATCGAGCGAGCCGTCGGGCAGCGCGTTGTACTGGATAAAGACCAGGTTCCAGAGTTCCATGACCTGCGGATGGTTCGCATTGACGAGCTCCGCGCCGGGCACCCGGCGGCGCTCCTCGTCCGGCCGCAGATCGATGTGAATCTCCGAACAGGGCCCGCATGGACCGGTCTCGCCCATCATCCAGAAATTGTCCTTCGAACTCCCAAAGAGAACGTGATCGGGCTCGATGCCCGTATTGTCGCGCCACAGGCCGGCCGCCTCCTCGTCCGGCTCAAGGCCGAGCAATTCGTCGCCTTCGTGAACCGTGGCGAACAACCGGCCGGGCTCCAGGCCGAAGACGTCTACGAAGAGCTGCCATGCCCATTCGATGGCTTCTTTCTTGAAATAGTCGCCGAAGGACCAGTTGCCCAGCATCTCGAAGAAGGTATGATGGTAGGTATCCAGGCCCACCTCTTCGAGGTCGTTGTGCTTGCCGGAGACCCGCAGGCACTTCTGTGTGTTGACGGCGCGTCGGTACGGCCGATCCCCGGAACCCAGAAAGACGTCTTTGAACTGGTTCATCCCGGCATTCGTAAAAAGCAGCGTCGGATCGTTCGCCGGTACCAGAGAATCGCTGGGTACGACCTCGTGGCCGCGTTCCCGGAAGAAGGTCAGGAACGTGCTGCGTATCTCGCCGGATGACTTCATGTCACTCATAAAGGGAAGGAGCGCCGCGGGAACGCGGCACAATAGATTCGAAGGCAGGTGGTGGCAGGGCTCGTCCGGATCGGCGATCTTTGTAAACGAAGCGGCGTCGGTGATTGTGCCCGGCTCAGGCTGTCACGACCGGTTCCTCCGGCGCCGGGCCGCGATGTCGCTGGGCACGCCCGGGGAGACGTAGGGGCTGTCGGGCACGTAAAATCGCCACGGCAGATCGATGCCGCGGGTGATGCCGATGCGCGCCGAAACGGCGATTTCCAGGCGCGGACGGTCCTCCGGCTCTCGGACGTACAGCGGCGGACGCGTCATGGCTATATTGTGAAAGTCTTTTGCAATGTCGAACGCCTGCGTGAGCTTACCCGGCCCGCTGGTCAGGTCAACGTCGGCCCGTGCCGCCGCGCGGCGCTCGTACATCGAGGAAATCCCCCGTATCGGCTCGACGGCCCGAAACAGCACGGCACCGCCGACACCCTCACGCTCGGTTACGACGTTCAACAGCCAGTATCGCGCATAGATCAGATACACATAGGCCGTCCCTGGCTTGCCGAAAAGATCATATCCGCGTCCGTCCGGCTTGATCAAACCCGTCTCCCGGTCCACGATCCCCCACCCGTGAAAGGACGGATCGTCCTGCGTGTAGGCCTCCGTCTCCACGATACGGCCGACGAGGCGGCCGCTCGATGTTTCGTGAACCAGATCCATGCCGATCAGGTCGCGCGCGACCTCCAGCGTCGGGCGATCGTAAAAGTCCGTTCCGAGCATTTCCCTTCTACCGCAACTCCATGCAAGAACCCTCGTA
>CAZXHQ010000469.1:0-3388 GCA_964640145.1 uncultured Rhodothermales bacterium
ACATCGTCATCCGCGGAGCCCGCCAGCACAATCTCAAGGGGTTCGATCTGGACCTGCCGCGCAATCAGCTGATCGTATTTACGGGCCCCTCCGGCTCCGGCAAGTCGTCGCTCGCCTTCGACACGATCTACGCCGAAGGCCAGCGGCGCTACGTGGAGAGCCTGAGCGCCTACGCTCGGCAGTTTCTCGAACGGATGGACAAGCCGGAGGCCGACCTGATCACGGGCCTCGCGCCGGCGATCGCCATCGAGCAGAAGACGACCTCGAAGAATCCGCGCTCCACGGTCGCCACGCAGACGGAAATATATGACCATCTCCGGCTCCTCTATGCACGTATCGGCCGCACCGTCTCCCCGGTGAGCGGGCGTGAGGTGACGCGCGATACGCCGCGCTCGGTGGCGGAGGAGCTCTACGACCGCTTCGAGGCGGACACGCGGTTCTACGTGTGCTTTCCGGTACCCGACCACGGCGATACGACCCTGAAGGAGGAGCTCGAGCTGCTTCGGCAGCGCGGCTTCTTCCGGATCCTCCTCCTGCCGACCGAACGGCAGCAGGCCGCCGGCGCGACGGAACAGGTGTTCGACCTCAACGAAACGCCTCCCAATGAGGTGAACAACTATGCCCGGGAGCGCCTCCTCGTCCTGGTCGACCGGCTGGCCGTTCGCCGCGGCGACGAAGACCACCTCTCGCGTATCGCCGACTCGGTCGAACAAACCTTCCGTGAGGGAGCCGGCCGCTGCGTCGTGCGCATCCGTCACGGCCAGATCCTCTACTTCAGCGAGTTCTTCGAGCGCGACGGGCTCCGCTTCGAAGAGCCCACGCCTCTCCTTTTCTCGTTCAACAGCCCGGTCGGTGCCTGTCCCCGGTGCCAGGGATTCGGCCGCGTCGCCGGCCTCGACGACGAGCTGATCATCCCCAACGAAGACCTCTCGATCCGCCAGGGTGCCATTGCACCGTTCCGCACGGAGCAGTGGAGCAAGCATTTTCGGGCCCTGATCCGCATCGCCGCCGACCGGCGGATCAATATAGACGCACCGTACCGCGAGCTGCCGGAGGACGTGAGAACCCTCATCTGGCACGGCGAGGGGGAGTATATCGGCATCAACGGCTTCTTCGAGTTTCTGGAGAAGCATAACTACAAGATGCATTATCGCATCTTTCACGCCCGTTTTCGGGGATACACGCGGTGCCCGGAGTGCGAGGGCTACCGCATCTGCCGGCAGGCGCGCTACGTCCGGATCAAGGACCACCACATCGGCCAGATCTGTGAACTGACCACGCAGGATGCGCAGCGCTTTTTTGAGGACATTCGGCTCACAGACCACGAGGAACAGATCGCCGGGCGCATCCTGGAAGAGATCCGGAAGCGGCTGAAGTATCTCGTCGAGGTCGGCCTCGACTATCTGACGCTCGACCGTCTGGCGCAAACGCTCTCAGGAGGCGAAAGCCAGCGCATCAACCTCGCCACGTCGCTCGGATCGTCTCTCGTCGGGTCCCTTTACGTGCTCGACGAACCGTCCATCGGACTCCACCCGCGCGACAACGACCGGCTCATCAACATCCTCGAGAACCTCCGCGACATCGGCAATACCGTCCTGGTCGTCGAGCACGAGGCGGCTATGATGGCACGGGCGGACCAGGTCGTGGATCTGGGCCCGGGTGCGGGCCGCTTCGGCGGACACGTCGTGTTTCAGGGCACCTATGATGAGCTCCTGCGGGACGAAAGGTCCCTGACCGGCGCCTATCTCAGCGGTCGCAAGCAAATTCCCGTACCATCCGAGCGCAGACCGGTCGACGAACCTCATCTCCTGCGCGTCGAGAACGCCCGGCAGCACAACCTCAAACGCCTCGACGTCCGCTTTCCGCTTGGAATGATCACGTGTGTGACCGGCGTGAGCGGGTCCGGCAAGTCGACGCTCGTTCACGATTCCCTCTACAACGGCCTTCTCCGATTGAAGGGCCGGAGCGTCGAGGGTACCGTCGGCGCCCACGACGCCATCCGCGGGCACATGCTCGTCGACCAGATCGAAATGGTGGACCAGGATCCGATCGGCAAGACGCCGCGCTCCAATCCGGCCACCTATACCAAGGCATTCGATCATATCCGCGACCTGCTCGCAAACACGTATCAGGCCCGCATCCGCGGCCATAAGCCCGGCTACTTCTCCTTCAACGTGCCGGGAGGGCGCTGCGAGGTGTGCCAGGGCGAGGGCGTGGTCAAGGTCGAGATGCAGTTCCTGGCAGACCTCTATCTGGAATGCGAGGCCTGCAAGGGGCGCCGGTACAAGCAAGAGGTGCTCGACATCCATTTTCACGGCAAGAACGTGGATGACATCCTCAACATGACCGTGGATGAAGCCGCCGACTTCTTCAGCGATGAGACGGTGCTTACCAGCAAGCTCGGCGTGCTGCAGGAGATCGGGCTCGGGTATCTGACGCTCGGCCAACCCTCCAACACGCTGTCCGGCGGCGAGTCCCAGCGCCTTAAGCTCGCCTCGTTCCTCGGTAAATCTTCCCGAGATCGGGTGCTCTATTTGCTCGACGAGCCGACGACGGGCCTCCATTTCGACGACATCAAAAAGCTGATGGGCGCGCTCAACGCCCTCGTCGACGAGGGCCACTCGGTCATCCTGGTCGAACACAATCTCGACGTCATCAAGGCTGCCGACTGGGTCATCGACCTTGGACCCGAGGGCGGACGACGCGGCGGCTTCGTGGTGGCGGAAGGAACGCCTGAACAGATCGCTCGTCATCCCGATAGCCACACCGGGAGGTTCTTGCGCGAGATCCTCTAGGTACGAATCGGGCGTGCCGCGTTACTTCCTCCGCGCTGCCTGCGGCTTATACATCTCAGGGCGGGATTTCATCTCCGGCCGACGGAGTCGCCCCACCCCGTCCGGAATGAGGATCGAATGAATTCCGGCCGTCAAAAAAAGCTTCCTGCGGTCTCTTCCTCCTCAGAAGAATCTTTGCTTCCGGATGGTCCGTTGAGGAGAGCGCGCAACGAACGGTCGCGACCCCGCGCGACCCTTTGTAGGAGACGTGGGCCATTTGGAGAGTGTAGATGATTGGACTGTCACTGCAGCCCCGGCGGTAAGGTTCTTTATATGGGTATACGGACGTCACCAGCAGATCGCGAACGCATACGCTACGGTCCGGCCACGCCGCGTCGGGTCGTCATATTTACAGGCGCTTATAACCATATCGCCGACGGCGTCTCGCTGACGCTGAACCGGCTCGTATCCTATCTGGAACGGCACGAGACGGAGACGCTGGTGCTCGCACCGACGGTCGACGACCCGGCTGTCGATCACGCCGGCACGCTCGTACCCATCCCCTCCATACCCATGCCCGGCCGGCCCGAATACCGGATCTCCCTGGGCCTCAC
>CAZXHQ010000470.1:0-3380 GCA_964640145.1 uncultured Rhodothermales bacterium
ATCCAGAGCTCCACGCTGCCCGCACGTGCTCGTTCGTCGAAGGCGCCGTGCGCTCCGAAGTCGCCTTCCACCGGCTGCCACAGGTTGTCGGCGCGGCTGGGATCCTCAGCATCCGGACGCATCTGGGCCCCGTAGCCTTTGCGGGCGAGAAAGTGATCGGCCAGGGTCGAAGCGACCTTGTTTCCGACGATCGTCCTGGAGCTGGAGAATCCCACGTAGATTTCCGGCCGGTCGTGATGGGCGGCCCAGACGATGGCGTCGGCGGCGACCTCCGGCTGGTAGATCGGCGGCACGGGCTGCGCCTTTCTCGGAAGCTTGCTCCGCACCCATTCGAACTGAGGCGTATTCAGGGCCGGCAGCTGGACCATCGACAGTTGGACTCGACTGCCGTCATGAAGCAGCTCGGTTCGGAGCGACTCGACGAGGCCCTGCACGGCATGCTTGGCACCGCAGTAGGCGGACTGAAGGGGGATCCCCCGGTACGCGAGCGCGGAGCCGACGAATACGATCGATCCGTGATCGCGAGGAAGCATGCGCCGGAGCGCAGCCATCGCGCCGTACACCTGGCCGTGATAGACGACGTCCGTGACGCGGCGAAACTCATCCGGCTCGATGTCTACGAACTCCGAGAAAACGGACGTCATCGCGTTGTTCACCCAGACGTCGATGGGTCCGAGAGCGTCCTCGATCGACGCCGCGGCCGATTCGACCTGATCGGCATCCGCGACGTCGGCTTGAACGGCGTGGGCGATGCCCCCGAGCTCCTCTACCTCTTGCGCGGCGGCGTCGAGCCCCTTGCGCCCGCGCCCGATGAGGCCGACCCGGGCGCCTCGTCGCGCAAACGCACGGGCCGCAGCCCGTCCGACTCCGGCACTTGCTCCAGTGATGACGACCACCTCCGGTCCGCTCGCGTCCTTTCCTGGCATCTTTCCGTACTCTCGTCTGTGTCCTTGCTTCGAGCGGCCGCGCAATCCCGTTCCGCAGCCAACGATCATTAAACGGCCGGCGCATGGCAGGAGCCGGATCGCACGTAACGTTGTCGAAAACGGCCTGCGAGCGACGGACCCCCACGGCCGTGGGAAATACAAGTCGGTGGAAGCGAGCAGGATGAATGAAACGTGCGGAAAGCCGGCGAGGGGCGCGCGACATGGGATCGTATACAAGGCCCGACGCCGACGAAGCAGCTCGAACCTCCTGGATTCATCGCTCTCAACTCCTGTTATCGAACTCCGCTCATCACGCTCATCGCCCACGTGGTCTATGGGATCGTGCTCGGCGCCTTCTACCAGCCATAGGTCTAGTAGCATATATAAGAGCGCCGCGTATCCGTCGTCGCCTCCGAGCAGGCCGTGGATCTTATCGTCGTCGCGATGGATTTCAATCCGGGCCAACGTTTGAATCCAGGTTTTAATGTGGAGCTCGCGACCGCGTTCGAACCCGGAGATGGCCTTTTCATATTAGCGGCGGCCGGCCGACGAATACGCAAGACTACGCCCTGCGCACGGTTTCCAAAACCAGGGGGCGTCCGCAGATCGCCGCCGTCAAATGTGTTTACAGATCGGGCATGCATCTGCACGCATGAGTGAAACGAAGAAGAAGGTCCGCTTTCAGGACGTACGGCAGGAGGCATGGGCCCTGATTCGAGCGCAGCGGGGACCGCTCGCCGTCGGGCTCGTGCTGATGGTCGTCGGGCGGATCGCCGGTCTCGTGCTGCCGGCCACGTCCAAGTTCCTGATCGACGACGTCATCGGGGCCGGGCGGTCCGAGCTGCTCGTGCCGCTCGCGATGGCGGCGGCCGCCGCTACGGTTGTCCAGGCATCGACGTCCTTCGGCCTGGCTCAGATCGTGAGCATCGCTGCTCAAAGGGCGATCCGCGACATGCGCACGGCGATCCAGGCCCACGTCATCCGCCTGCCGGTCGCCTACTTCGATTCGACCAAGAGCGGAACGCTCATCTCGCGCATTATGCGCGATGCGGAAGGTATCCGGAATCTGGTCGGGACGGGCCTGATCCACCTCGTCGGCGGCCTCACGACGGCATGTCTGGCACTCGGCGTCCTGCTGTGGCTGAACTGGGCGATGACCGTCGGAACGATCGTTCTGCTCGCCGGCTTCGCGGTCGTGATCGGATGGTCGATGAAAAAGCTACGCCCGATTTTCCGGGAGCGCTGGAAGATCGAATCGGAGGTGAGCGGCCGGCTCGGCGAGGCGCTCGCAGGCGTACGCCTGCTGAAAGTGTACGTGGCCGAGGAGCGGGAACGAGGCATCTTCCACGACGGCGTGGATCGCCTCTTTCGAACCATCGCGCGGTCCATCACGGGCACCTCCGGCGTGGCGGCATTCTCCACGATCGTCGTAGGGGCCATCAGCGTGCTCATCATGATCGTCGGCGGGCGGGCCATTATGGCAGGTACGATGACGCTGGGTGACCTGGTCATGTACGTCTTCTTCGTGGGCGTTATGGCTGCGCCGCTCATTCGGATCGCCAACATCGGAACGCAGCTCAGCGAGGCCTTTGCCGGTCTCGACCGGATCCGAGAGATCCGGTCCATGACGACGGAGGACGAAGAGGATGAAGACCGCATGCCGGTGGGGAAGATCACGGGCGACGTCGTCTTCGAGCACGTCGATTTCGCGTATGAGCCCGGCATACCGGTGCTGCGCGACGTCTCGTTCCGGGCTCCGGCCGGCTCGACCACCGCGCTCGTCGGCCCCAGCGGCGCGGGCAAGAGCACGCTCATCAACCTCGTCATGGCTTTCGACCGGCCGAATCGCGGGCGCATAGTGGTGGACGGCCGGGACTTCGCCGGTCTGCGCTTGCGCGACTACCGCCGCCAGCTCGGGGTCGTGATGCAGGAGAACGTCCTCTTCGACGGCACGATCCGTGAGAACATCGCCTTCGCGAAGCCGGACGCTGCGGATGAGGAGATTATCGCTGCGGCGCATATCGCGCACTGCGACGAGTTCGTCGAGCGGTTCGAGAAGGGATACGAGACGATCGTCGGAGAGCGCGGCGTAAAACTTTCGGGCGGGCAGCGTCAGCGGGTCGCGATCGCGCGCGCTGTCCTTGCGGATCCCCGGATCCTCATCCTGGACGAGGCGACGTCGAGTCTGG
This sequence comes from uncultured Rhodothermales bacterium, assembly GCA_964640145.1. Taxonomy (GTDB): domain Bacteria; phylum Bacteroidota; class Rhodothermia; order Rhodothermales; family VXPQ01; genus CAZXHQ01. The sequence goes on from CAZXHQ010000470.1 coordinate 3,116, forward strand.
ACAGCGAGAGCGAGGCGCTCATCCGGGATGGACTGCGCGCCTTGCGGCGGGGCCGAACTACGTTCGTCATCGCGCATCGTCTCTCGACCATCCAGGGCGCCGACCAGATCCTGGTGCTGGCAGAGGGTCAAATCGTCGAGGTCGGCACGCACGCTGAGCTGGTGACCGCCGACCGTCTCTACCGCCGGCTCTACGAGAAGCAGCGCATCATCGCCGAAGACGCATTCGTAAATCCGGGTGAGGATCCCGTTCTCGAAACCGGGAG
>CAZXHQ010000471.1:0-3378 GCA_964640145.1 uncultured Rhodothermales bacterium
TCGCCGGCCGGCTCCACGTCGCGGGCGAAGCTCGGCGTATCGAGGCGTCCCACCACCCGTGGGCGGGACGGCGTATTGATGTCGATAATGCGCAGGCCGTCGTCGCTGGCCGCGTAAAGCTGCCCGTCCGCCGCTCTTATCCGGCGGACGCGTTCGGGCAGGGGAAAGACGGCACGTTCCGTGGGGCGTGCCGGATCGGCGACGTCGACGACCCGCAGGCCGTCGTCCATCGAAAGGTAGGCGATCGCATCCCGGACCTCGACGCTCCAGGCTTCCACCCATTCACGGAAGAATGCCAGCGAATCCGCCGGCTCCGGTTCATAGAACCCCCGTTCGGTCGGGGCGCTCGCGTCGGACACGTCGATGACCCGCAGACCTCCGACGCCGTCGGCAACATACGCCCGGTCGTCGACGAGGGCGACGTGGCGGGCGCAGCCGGGCGTATCGACGCGTCCCGCTTCCTGCGGCGCATCCGGATCCGATAGATCGACGATGCGGAGTCCTTCCGAACAGGCCGCCACGTAGGCGTGATCGCCGCGGACGACGACGTGTTCGGCGCTTCCGTCTATGAAGCCGACGCGTCGGAGACCCGCCGGGTCGGCGGCGTCCAGAAGCCAGAGGCCCCCCGCAGCCGCGGCGTACGCCCGATCTCCGGCGACGGTGACGCCCGTGACGTGAACGTCCTCGTCGATGAACGCCGTCTCCGCGGGTGCGAAGGGGTCCGAAACGTCGATGATGCGGAGACCCGCCGTGCGCGCGGCCACGTAGGCGTAGGTTCCCTGCACGGCGACGCCCATGGCCCAGCCCGGGATGGGAAGCGTACTCACGCCTGCCAGGGAGTCGGGGAGCGAAATGTCCACGACGTGCAGTCCGGCCGACTGATCCGCGACGTACACGTAGTCGCCCATGGCGGCAAGAGCGACGGGTGCCAGCACGTCCTGATAGAGCTCGACGGTCGGGGCTTCGGAAGCAGCCGTCACGTCGACGCGTCGCAACCCGACCTCGACGTTGGCCACGAAGGCCGCCGACCCGGCCAGCACCACGTCCCAGGCCGAGCCCTGGTCGTAGCTGCCGCGCCGGGCGAAGCCGATTTGTTCGGGATTCGCCGGATCGGCAACGTCTATCATTACGAGCCCGCCGTATGTGGATGCAACGTACGCCGTATCGGCTGCTACGGCCACGTCGACCGCCTGCTCACCGGTCTCATAGTGGCCGATCTCGCGCGGCGCCCCCGGATCCGTTACGTCGACGATGCGGAGTCCGGCCGTGCGCGCGGCTACGTACGCTCGCTGACCGGCCACCGCCACACCTTCGGCTCGATCGTCGAACACGAGCGCGCTGAGCGGCCGCGGGCTGGAAGGATTCGAAAGATCGAAGATCTGCAGACCGCCCTGCAGGTCGGCTACATAGGCGCGGTCGTCGGAGAGCACGATGTCGGCCGGGTCGTAGGCGAGCGGGAAGCGTGCCAGCACCCGTGGGCTTGCCGGATCCGCCACGTCGACGAACACGAGTGCCGACCCGTCGCCGAACGCGGCGACGTCGCCGTCCACTCCGACGGCGTAACTGAGCGACGCCGGCGGCGATGCCAGCGAAACCGCCTGGGGGCCCGAGGCACCGGCCTCCACCTTCTCGGCGACGTCCGACTCGGAAGGCTCACAGCCGACGAGGAGCACGACGAACGCGAGAAGAGGCGCGATGCGAAAGGCGGTGGGCATAGCAGGGTGCGTAGGATGGGGAGGCCTCGTTCGGATGGGATCAGGCGGCTCCCATATTGACTTCGAGTTCAGGAAGCGCAGCGACGAGCGCCTCCGCGCCCGCGGCCGTGGCGCGGGTCTGCCAGAGGAAGAGCCGGCGCAGCGACGCGATCCCCTTCAGATGTTGCAATCCGTCGTCGCTGACGTCGGTCCCGTAGAGATTCAGGTAATGCAGCGCGTTCAGGCCCGAGAGGTGGACGAGCCCCTCGTCGGTGACCTGCGTATTCTGCAGGTACAGGCGTCTGAGCCCCGTCATGCGGGCGACCACGACGAGGCCCTCGTCGCCGACGCCGGTTTCGCCCAGGTCGAGCCATACGATCCGGCCGGCCAGGGGCTCGAAGCGCTTCATCCGTTCGTCGGTGAAGCTTTTCCCCGCGCCGCGCACACGCAGCTTGTCGCTGTCTCCGCCGATCAACGAGACGGAGAGGCCCAGGCTCCGCAGCCCCTCCAGAAGCGTCTCGTCGTCGGCGCTCTCGCCCGCATCTTGCGCGGCAGCGTATTCTATCTCCTCGACGAGTCCTTCCCCGGCGAACCGGCGCAAGAACGCGCGGCGCGAGAGCATCCGTGCCTTGTCTTTATCTGCTGTCATTCGACGAAAGGCGCTGTCAGGTGGCGTGCGAAATTCACACGACGACGTCCCGGACGACGTTGCCGTGCACGTCGGTAAGACGAAAATCACGTCCCTGGTGGCGATACGTAAGCTTCGTATGGTCGATGCCCATCAGGTGCAGGATGGTCGCGTGCAGGTCGTGCACGTGGACGGGGTTCTCGGCGACGTCGTAGCCGAAGTCGTCCGTCTTCCCGTAGGAGAAGCCCTGCCGGATCCCGCCGCCGGCCATCCAGATGGTGAAGCACTTGATGTGGTGGTCGCGGCCGTCTCCTCCCTGGCCCATCGGCGTTCGGCCGAACTCCCCGCCCCAGATGACGAGCGTGTCGTCGAGCATTCCGCGCTGCTTCAGGTCGAGCACGAGTGCCGCCGAGGCGCGGTCCACGTTGGCGGCGGCTTCCTTCAGGCCGTTCTTCAGGTCGCCGTGGTGGTCCCACCCGCGATGGTAGAGCTGAACGAAGCGTACGCCGCGCTCTGCCATTCTGCGGGCGAGCAGACAGTTGGCGGCGAAGGATCCGTCCGCCCCCTGCGTCCCATAGAGGTCCTTGACGTGCTGCGGCTCATCGGAAAAGTCGACGAGCTCCGGCACACTCATCTGCATGCGGAAGGCCATCTCATACTGAGAGATGCGCGTGGCGATCTCAGGATCGTCGACGATATCGTTCTTCATCATGTTCAGGTCGCTCACCGTCTCGATCAGGTCGCCCTGCGCCTCCCGGTCGACGCCGGCGGGATTATCGACGTAATTGACGGGAACGCCGGAGGACTGAAACTTGATGCCCTGGAACCGCCCCGGCAGAAAACCGCTGTGCCACTGGCGCGCCGCGATGGGCTGGGAGTTCGTCCGCCCGCCGCCCAGGGAAGTCATCACGACGAAGCCGGGGAGGTTTTCCGACTCGCTGCCCAGCCCATATTGCAGCCAGGAGCCCATGCTGGGGCGCCCGGCGATCATGGAACCGGTATTCATGAAGGTGTGCGCCGGGTCGTGATTGATCTGCTCGGTCTGCATGGAGCGGA
>CAZXHQ010000472.1:0-1614 GCA_964640145.1 uncultured Rhodothermales bacterium
GTGACGCTTTTCGGGGCCGGCTTGATGGGCAGTTTCCCTCCTATTTCCGCACGTTCGACCCGTCCCGGGGCCCGACAGGGCGATAGTCACCTTGGGATCCAGGCGCCAAAGAGGCCGCACGCACCACCCGCTTCGCCCGGAGGTTCGCTTCACGAGCACCGAGCCGAGGCATTGGTGATGCGCGCCCCGCCTTCATAGTTGTTGACAGTTCAAGACCAGGCTTCGAGGACTCCCGGCTAGGTCAAGGTCTCGGTTACGATTTGGCAGAAGAGTGCCGGGTCCTCCGCCTGGGGATGGGGACCACTCATCTCGAGGATCTCGCGTTCGAGAATAATGAAGCCGCCGGTCTCCGACAGCTGGATGAGAAAACCGAACACGATCCGCCCGACATCCATTACGAGTGGCGGTCCGTGCGGCGTCTTGAGTGTCTGGGGTGCCCCTATTACGGTTTCGGTAGCCCTGAACGTCCGGTCGTCGATCCACTCCGTGATCTCGCGAATTGCCTGGCCCGAGGCGTGAAGCTGGATGGACTTGCCATTTGCGGCAGTCCATGTCACCCGAACCGTGCCGGTCCCCTTCAATGGCGGATGGCCCGGCAAGGGGTTCTCCCACTGCGCTCCGGCACGGAATAACTCCGTCGAGACCGGAATGCCGCAGACTTCGGCGTCTTCGAACGTGGCGCGCGTAATCACGCCCGTCGTCGTCGGTTTTACCTTGCTAAGCGCTGCGACCGAGGCGGCTTCAGACGTGGCGTCTCCCTCAATCGCCGTCGGGACGCTGTCGGTGCATCCGACGAATAGCGTGGTAACCAGTACCGCAACGAGAGCAGATAGGGCGCCCCTGCTTACTCCTGCCTCCCTCACGGCAAAGTCACCGCTTGACGTTTGGCCTTGCAGTCTCGGACATTGCATGATTGTTCCTCCTGAGAAAGTAAAATGGATAGCGGCCTGTACAGAGGCGGTGACAAACACGTCAACGGCCTCTTCACCTTTACATGCGACGAACCGTTCGTCAAGGTGACAGCGGTGACTTGCCTGCGCCGGCAGCGGGATGATTCCATGAGCAAGCGCACAAGAATCATCACGATGATAATGTAAGATGGGAGTGGCTTGAAGCACCGCACGACCTGGCGACTCGCCAACGGCACGTGAGCCACTTGCGCAAGCGCTGATTCCGCCATTCCTTAGGCCGTACGATGATCCAGAAAACGAGACGGAAAAAACGTGTCAGAAAGCATCCGACCGATCGCGGAGTGGTGCGCGGGCATTGTCGAGGCAATCGGCGTCGGCGTCATTGTCGCATTCGCGTTCTATGTACTTGTGTTCGCCGCCGTCCAATCGCTCAGGGGGGAAGGAGCGGAAGCGGTCTTTCGCGAGATGCGCCAGCGCCTCGGGCAGGGCATTCTCCTCGGCTTGGAATTTCTCGTCGCGGCGGATATCATCCACACGGTGGCGGTCGAACTCACCTTCAGGACCGTGGGAGTCCTAGCGATCATCGTTCTGATCCGGACCTTCCTGAGCTTTACGCTGGACGTGGAGCTGTCCGGCCGATGGCCCTGGCAGGAGAAGCGGTGAGGAATCGAATGCATGCGTCGCAAACGAAAAGTGGGACGCC
>CAZXHQ010000472.1:1714-3364 GCA_964640145.1 uncultured Rhodothermales bacterium
CCCGAGTTTACAGAAGGCAAGGAACGAGGCCGTGCCCGCCACGTGCGGCAAATCATGTGCGCTTTGCAGCTCCCACCGTTCCAATCACGAACCGCCGCACCTCATCGGCCACCCGAGCCGGATCGCGATGGTGCGCCATGTGCTGCTGGCCGGGCAAAACCGCTATCTCGGCGTTCGGCAGCGTCTCATCGAGCCTCGCGATAGCGTCCCGATTCATGTCCGGACTGTCGCCGCCGAGGAGCAGAAGGACTGGGATGTTTAGGTCGGCGAACCGTTCAGCCTGGAACTTATAGGAAAGCTCGATCCGCAACTCCCTGGGAATCGTCGGTGTAATCGGGATGCGTGCCTTCCAGAGCGGCGTCTGCCGATAGGCCTCCAGCTCGTGCTCGGGAATCTTCGCCACGTCCCGGAGGCAGACTTCCATGGACTCCTCCAGCCTGCCCGCATCGACCAGGGCCTGGATCCGCTCCACCACGGATGCAGGAAGGATCGGCTCGCCGGTCGGCAAGGCCGGTTCGTAGAGGATGAGCCGTCCGATGTTGCCGGAGAGCAGGGCGGCCTCGAGCGCCACGAGACCGCCGAACGAGTGGCCGAAGACTGAGACAGGCGCGCCGACCGAATCCACAAGCGCCGCCACGTCCTCCGCCTCGCGCAGGATGTCGTAGTCAGGAGCATCTCCGCTCCATCCGCGACCGCGACGGTCCATGGCATGGAGGGTGATCTCAGATTCCAGATGCGGCGCCACGGAGAGTGCGCTGCGGTGATCGGCCGTCGTGCCGTGTACGAATACCATCGGCTCGCCGACGCCCTGCTTCAGGAAGCCAATCGACGTCCCGTCCGATGAGGTGACGTACCGTACGTCCGCCGCCTCGACGCCTTCCTGAAACTCGACAAGCTCATTCAGGAAGCGGTCCATCGAGACGATGTGGGGCGCATGAACTTCTGGCATCTCGCTGCTCCGGACATCCGGCAGCAGCTCAGCCAGCCGCGCCTGAACACGCTGATAATATGGGGAGGTCCCGATGCCCGTCACCAGGAACACGGGACGATCGAAGGCCGGCAGGCGTGCCGGGTCATCCACGTGCTCGACCGGGTGGCGAAGCGCGAGCAACGACCGGCGATGCGTCACCCAGACCGGCCACTGCGGATGCTGCTTGGGCGTCGTGCCCGCCGGCAGGAGGCCGAGCGCATCCAGGATGCGCTCCAGGTCCGCTTCCGTAACGTCGTGACCGAAGTCGAGCGATCGGAGCACGTCGAGGCTCGGATCTTCCACTCCTTTGTCCGGAAGCACCCATGCGGCAGGCGGCTCGATGAGCGTAAGCGTGCGAATTCTATCTGGATGGTCCAGCGCGAAGTCGAGTGAGATCAGCGCGCCGTACGACCATCCGACCACGTCGACCGGTCCGCGCCATCCGATGTCGTCGAGCGTCGCCTTCAGCGCAGCGCTCTCCATTTTGGCGGTATATCCATCCGGCAGCCGGCGACCTTCGAGTCCATACTGGACGTTGAGCGGCTGGAGAAGCGCTACCTTTCGCGTCTCGGCAAGCCGCTCGGCGTGCGGCTCCCAACTTTTCCAGCCGGTGAGGCCTCCGCCGACCAGCACGAGCGGCCGGCCTTTGCCTGTGACCCGCACCTGCATGCGCAAATCGT
>CAZXHQ010000473.1:0-3361 GCA_964640145.1 uncultured Rhodothermales bacterium
TTTGAGTCCCTTTATTCGCGGCGTCATTCCACGCACCTCTACGTATGGTTTTTTTTCTTGCCGGCATCGCGAACCCGAGGCGAGATACCGCTCTCCCCCAGACGCCTTCGCGGCGACGGGGAGTACCTTTCATTTCACGCCTTTCATCTCACGCCTTTCATCTCACACCATTCATTTCACACCGCAACACGGAGCTCTTCAATCGACCGTCGTCCAGACCCGTCCGTCATGCTGGATCTGAAGGGTCGTTCCGTCGGCCCCCGGGCTCGTAATCTCGTACGTCGGATGGTTGGGGGTAGGGGCGCGCGTACGGCGGCTCTCGAGGAGCCCTATCACTCCGCCGGATGCAGGTGCAGGATGAGGTGATCCGTTGCCTCCGGGACGTCCAGAGTCACCGTCCCGCGCGGGACGTCGGATTCCTCGATCAGGCGTGCGCCTGCCGGATCGATCCATCTGGCCCGGGCTTTCTGCGACAAATCTACCGACAGCCGGCCTCCGCGCTCTTCCAGAAGCAGCTGGACGACGACGTGGCCGTCGGGCTCGGCGAGCACGTTGACGCCGGCCCCGTCGGGCAGCGAGCGGACCCGTTGGGGGTCGGGGTGCATCCGCCAGAAGGGCAGCCGGGCGACGAACCCGCCCAACCGGCCGATTGCTTCGAGCTGGAAGCGGACGACCTCGTCGCCGTGATCGCCGGCCGGCCGGTGGAAGCGTGCGGCGGCTGCGCCGCCAACGAACCGGCTCCACAGCACCACGTCGCCGCCGCCCGGACCCCGCGTGTAGTCCTTGGAGACCACGAGCGGGCGCACCGTGCCCGCATCCGCCATGGCTCGAACATAGGCCCCCAGCCGCCGGCCGCCTCCGAGCGCCTGCTCTCGAACCGTTCCGAATTCGTGGTTCGAGACGCCCTGCGATACGTCGACGTAATCGTAGAGCGGATCGGTGACCAGCGTAGCCGGACTGAACTCGTCCTCGCATTCGCCTCCACCGTCGCGGCGGTTCGTCGAGGGCATCTCACCGATGATCGCCTCCGGCAGCCGACCTCGAACGTACCCCGCCCAAAACCGGCTCCAATCCAGATGCGCCCGGCTTTCATTGGAGAGGTTGACGAGGACATTGGGGTACCGCGAGGCGACTCCCAGTACCTCGTCCACGTATCGCTGCTGAAGACGGAGAACGACCTCGACGTCGTCGCGGGGAGGAATCGTGCGGTAGAACGGCGCGTCGCACGCCGAGGTCGACGAGGGCAGGACGTCCTCACCGTAGTTGACGTTATTGGTCGGATTGAACGGATGTGCGTTCCAGGCCCCCTCCTCTCCGGGGTCGTACGATCCGCCCACCCCGCGCGTCACCGACCAGTCGTCCCACAGCTCCAGCGACACCACGATCCGCCGTTCCGCGGCCGCCTCCAGAAAAGCATCCAGCCGCCGCCGCCAGTCCGGATTGAACCGTTCCAGGTCGTACCGCCCGTCTTCGAGGCGCACCCACGGCTGCAGCACCTCGACGACCGCTCCGTCGTGCATGTGATTCATCGGATCGTAGGGGAGGGCCCGCACGAAGCCGCGTACGTGCGGGCTGCCTATCGAATCGATCACCCCGCTGAGACGATCCAGCTGACGCACGATATCGACTTCGTTCGGCCGGCTGATCGGCGTCCAGCTGTGATGGTGAGCCGCGCCGAGGAGGAAGGCCGGCTCGCCGTCGAATGCCAGATAGCGGGGATTTTCCGGATAGATCTGTACGGCGCCGTGCGGCGCCGCCTGCTGCGTCGGTGGCTGCGCGCAGGCTGCGAGCGCGACGACCGCCATCAAGCCGGCCGTCATCGGGTGGACGTGGAGCCTGGTGCGGTGCATGCTCAGCGCGCCTCCTTCGCGAACGATTCGGGGGTCAGCTCGTGCACGGCGTCGATGATCGCGTCCTCGACGTCCAGCGAGAAGCGGGACGGCCGGTCGAGATCGAGCTCGTCGGGGGTAATGTCGACCTTCGCCACGCCGACCGGCATCTGGGCCACGGCCGCCTGGAGTCCGGCAAAGATGCTCGAGCCTGTCACGACGCACAGGAGGCCGGACAGCGCATACGCGAGACGAAGAGGGTTGGAGAGGCGCATCGATGCAGAAGGGTTAGCCCAACGGCGTTCGGATCCGATCCGGTAATGCCTCAACCTACTGTTTGACCAGATCTTTCGCTCGCCCGATGCCGAATTGATCACTGGCCCGCACAGCCTTTCCGTCCGACGTCAGATGGATCTCCACCATCTTCTCGCTCTTGACGAGAGCACCGGTCTCATCGGTCAGCTGTGCAACGACGGTTTTCGTTGCGACGTCGATGATCTCCCCGGTCGGGGCATAGGCGTGCTCACCGTCCAGACTGAACGTGATCCAACCCGGCTGCTTTCGCAGCTTGATGCTCTCCTTGTACACGGGCGGCATGACGGTATTGTCGTAGACGTGGAGCCTTTCGTTCGCACCATCGACCACCCAGACCTCCGTCTCGTCCGGCGTGAGCCCGACGCCGTGGCTGAAGACGCCGTGCCGCAGCGGCGGCTTCGCTTCGAATCCCTCCTCCGTCACGTCGATGCGATGCAGGAGCTCGCCCGTCTCGAGGTTGCCGATCTCGAAGCCCAGCAGACCGTTCACGTTCATGTAGGCGAGGGTCTGGTCGCTGTTGATGGTGAAGGGGCGAACGGGTCCGCCGAGCGGTCCGACCTGCCTGATTACCTCGAACGTCTTCGCATCGACCACGCCGAGGCTGTTGGTCCGCAGTCCGCCGAGATATACCTCCTCGCCGTCCGGTCCGAAGATGGTATTGTGGGCGCCCGAGTTGCCGCTGACCAGCTTATGGATCACCTCGCCCGTTTCAGCATCCACCACGTGCCAGTGCTCCTTCTCTAGGCTGGGGAGGAAAATCGTCGTGCCGTCGGGCGAGATCGCCATACGATCCGCACCGCCGGCGTATTCCTTTTCCCAGACGATTTCTTCCGTGGCCAGATCGATGCGCTGCATCGTCTCCAGGTTGCTGATATAGACACTGTTCGTCGCCAGGCTCACCACGATGCCCTTCACGTTGGAGGGCTGTCCTGCGGGCGTCACCCCGCCGTGCAAGTCCGGCGTATCCTCTCTCAGCAGCCCCGCGACCGGAATACGCTTTACGAATCGGTAGTCGTCCTCGATGTCGAAGACCAGCAGGCCGTGCCCGCCGTGTTCGAGATACCGGCGAAGCCCGGGAACGGCCACGTACAAGTATTTTCCTGCCTCCGGGTCAGATTGGGCGGAAACGGCCGAATCCGTCCCGGGTGCGCGATCCGGCAAAGTCATGCATGCTGCCAGGATCGTCACGGATGCGCCGATCAGCAGCAGCGTGAGGA
>CAZXHQ010000474.1:0-3352 GCA_964640145.1 uncultured Rhodothermales bacterium
GAGCCCGCGGCGCGTCTCCGTGTCGTTGAGCAGGCGAACAAGCTTGAGCAAGGTGGGCGGCTCGTCTTCCATACTTCTAACCGCAGCCGCGAGTCCCTCGTCCATGGCGTGAACGAGCTTGCTCAACCGGTCGGAATCGAGGTTGGAGAGGGCGGTCGCCAGGAGCGCGACGTTTGAAATGGCGTTTCGGCCACCCGGCGTGTTCAGTTGCTCGACGAAGACTTCCGACACGTCCTCAAAGCGCCCGAAGAACGCGGTGAGGGTACGAAGCGTGCCGGAGTCGTGGAGCGCCTCCAGGAAGGCATCCAGCTCATCTTCTTTTGTCGTGGATGTGGGTGCCGGAGGCACCTCGTATTTAATCGCCTGTGCCATACGGTCGTACCTTCATTAGACGTGTCCGTTCTCGGGTCGATCTGTCGGCGGAAACACGTAATCGGGCCGCCGCCACTTGCGGCCTACCTCGACGCCGTCCTGCGGCGTCGGGTTGCCGTAGCGGGGGTTCGTTCTTGGCACAGGCGAGTCGCCTTTTTCGCCGAGCTTCTCCAGCTTCACGGCGACCTCTTTGTAGGCGGGCGTGTCGGAATCGGGATCGGCGACGCTGGCCGTCAAAACGTTCACCCGCTCGTCGCTCGAGCAGATCGGCATGTACATCTCACCATCGCGCACCTCCTCGCTTACGACGACACGCGTCTTCAGCGAGCCCCGCCGCGAAGTCAGCCGCACCCAGTCGCCGCTCTCGAGGCCCTGCGCGCGGGCCATGTCGGGATGCACCTCCACGAACGCGTCGGCGATCTTCTCTCGAAAACCGTCGTTGCGGTACGTCATGTTGCCCTCGTGGAAGTGCTCGAGCACGCGGCCGTTGTTCAGGTGGAGCGGATATTCCTCGTCCGGCGTTTCGTGCGGTGGAGTCCAGTCGAGCGGATACAGCCGGGCCTTGCCGTCCGGAAAATTGAAGCGCTCCTCGTAGAACAGCGGCGTGTCGCTTCCGTCGAGATTCACCGGCCAGCAAAGTGATTTGTAGCCTTCCAGCCGTTCGTAGCTGACGCCGGAGAACAGCGGCGTGTGGCGCGCCACCTCGTCCATGATCTCGCTGGGATGCGTGTAGCCCCAGTCATGCCCGAGCCGTTTCGCCAGATCGATCATGATCTCCCAGTCGGCCCGCGCGTTTCCGACAGGATCGAAGCACTTATAGAGGCGCTGGATGCGGCATTCGGTGTTCACGAAGGTGCCGTCCTTCTCGAGGGACGCACAGCCGGGCAGGATCACGTCGGCGAACTCGCACGTGGTGCTGAAGAAGATGTCCATCACGACAAAGAAATCGAGCTTTACGAGTGCTTGCTGCACCTTGTCGATATTCGAATCGACGAGGGCGAGCTCCTCGCCCGCCACGAACAGGCTCTTCAGATCGCCCTCGTGCGCCGCATTCACCATCGTGTAGTTGTTCAGCCCGTCCCAGTCGGGAATCTCGTCGACGTCCCAGGCCTTCTCCCACTTGTGCCGAACGACGTCGTCCGCCACCTTCTCGTAGCCGGGGAATCGTTTCCAGAGCGCGCCGAAATCGCTGGCGCCCTGGACATTGTTGTGACCACGCAGCGGATATCCTCCCGTGCCCGGCCTGCCGTAGTTGCCCGTGATCAGGAGCAGGTTTGAAATCGCCGTGCTCGTGTCGGAACCGTTGTGATGCTGCGTCACGCCCATGGCCCAGAGGCCGCAGACGGTTTTCGCGTTCGCGATCTTCTCGGCGACCTGCTTGAGCGTTTCCGCCGGTATGCCGGTCTCCTGCTCCGCGAATTCGATCGTGAACTTCTCGAGGCTGTCGCGATACTCGGCGAACCGGATGACGCGCTTCTTGAGAAATTCCTTCGCCTCCAGTCCGTTATCGAGAATGTACTTGGCAACGGCGCAGAGCCAGATCTGGTCCGTGCCGGGATTCGGGCGCAGGAAGATGTCCGCCCGCCGCGCCATCTCGTGCTCCCGCAGATCGGCCACGATGTGGTACTGTCCGAAGAGCTTCTGCTGCCGCTTCAACTTCGCGGCGATAACGGGGTGCGAGACGGCCGTATTCGATCCGACGATGAAGACGAGGTCCGCCTTCTGCATGTCTGCGATCGTCCCGGCGTCGCCTCCGAATCCGACCGTTCGAAAAAGGCCCTTCGTGGCCGGTGCCTGGCAGTAGCGGGCGCAGTTGTCGACGTTGTTCGTGCCGAAGATGCCCCGCGCGATTTTCTGGACGAGGTACGCTTCCTCGTTCGTCGCCTTCGAGGAGGCGATAAAGCCCATCGCGTGCGGGCCGTGTTTCGTGTGGACGTAGCTGAACCGTTCGGCAACGAGATCCAGCGCCTCGCCCCACGTGGCCTCGCGAAATCCGTCTTCGGTGCGGATGAGCGGCGTGGTCAGTCGTTCAGGGCTATTCACGTAATCCCACCCGAACTTACCCTTGATGCACGTGGAGATGCCGTTCGCGGGCGCGTCGACGTTGGGCTCTACCTTGAGGATATCGCGCCCTTTCGTCCACACGTCGAAGCTGCATCCAACACCGCAATACGTACAGACCGTTTTCGTCTTCTTAATGGTCTGCTGGCGCATGCGCGCCTCAGCGTCACTCGTCAGGAAAATGGGCGCGAACCCGGTGTATTCCTCCAAGTGCTTGACGAGCTCGATCGAGTCGCGTCGCAGCTTCTGCGAGATGCCCGTGAAATGGCCCGCCTCGCCGATCATCGACTTCTCCATCAGCGCGTTACACGGGCAAACGGTCACGCAATGGCCGCAGGAAACGCAGGATGACTCGTTGATGGGCATCCCGCCGTCCCAGAGCACGCGGGGCTGCTCCGCTTCCCATTCGATCGACAAGGTTTCGGTGACCTGGACGTTCTGGCACGCCTCGACGCATCGCCCGCAGAGGATGCACTGATCCGGATCGTACTGGTAGAAGGGATTGCTGTCGTCGACCTCGTACGGCTTGGGCGTGAATTCGTACTTCTGGAGGTCGATGCCGGCGAGCTTGGTGGCGTTGTGGACCTCGCAGCTGCCGTTGTTGAAGTCGCAGATCGTGCAGTAGAGCTCGTGGTTGCCGAGGATACGGTTCATCGCCTCCTTACGGGCCTGGAAGGCAACGTCCGCATTCGTCCGCACTCGCATGCCGGCTTCCATGTTCGTGGAGCAGGCCCGAATCAGCTTGCCGTTCACTTCGACGATGCAGGTATCGCACGTCTCGAGCGGCCCGAGGGCGGCGTGGTAGCAGATCTGCGGAATTTCCTTCCCCTGTCGATTCAGTACGCTGATGAGGAGCTCATCGCGACCCGCTTCGTGCGTCTGTCCGTCAATTTCGATCGATATCATTCGACACCTGCTG
>CAZXHQ010000475.1:0-3351 GCA_964640145.1 uncultured Rhodothermales bacterium
TCGGATCTGCCCCGCATGCTGAAGGCGTTCTGTCTGCTCGCGATCACGATGTCGTTCGGCATCTCGGGCTGCACGCCGCCGCCGCGCGCGGCGGTCGGCAGCAGCGACGCAGCCGCCGACCGGCTAGCGGCCTTCCGCGTACGTTCCGACATCACCGCCGGGCTGAATGCCGACCGCGGATGGGCCGGGGCCCTCGACGAAAACGTCACGGTGAACACGGACGAGCCGTTTCGCATCCGCTTCGAGCTGGAACACGCGGCCGCGGACGGCGAACAGCGGCGGTATCGCCTGCAGTACCGGCGCAACCGTGGAGCCTGGATGAACGTGGAGGAGGCGGATTTCCCGTATCCGGAGGAGGAGACGCCGCGGGTGAGCGTCGTGTCGACTCCCGCCTACGACGACGGCGCGGCAACGACCGATCTGCTGGCGGGTTCGACCGCTCCATACCAGGCAGGAGCGGGCGTCGACCTTGCCGCCATCAGCCCGTCCTGGTCCGGCGAGCGCGTACACAGCGAGTGGGAGTGGCCCCTGGTGATCCGCCGCTTCGCCGACGGCGCCGTAACGAACGACGAGGGTGACACGTTCGAGTTCAGGATGGCGGATGCCGGCGGCTGCCCGCTCGGTGCCGACGTGACGCCGTCGCTCACGGTTTCCGTGCCGCCCGGCCATCTGGGAGGAACGTTCCCGGAAACTCCGGGGCGCATCGGGCCCTGGGAGGCGTCCAACGGAGACCTCTACTTCCTGATGGAGCCCTCGGAGACCTACAACGTGTTGATGGTGGTCAAATCGACCGACGGCGGCGCCACCTGGAAGGAGGTCGATGGAGCGAACCGTCCGGCGGCCGATGATCTCGAGGGTTTCGCGACGGACCTCTGGGAAGGCACCATTCACATGCTGCATCAAACCTCCGACGACGTGTGGCACCACTCCTTCCGCACGTCGGATCACCCCACCCGGCCGGATACCTGGGACGTTCGCGACGAGCACGTCGCATCCCCGTCGGAGCCGCCGACGCAGGTTGCGGCGCTCGCCGTTCGTTCCGACGGCAGCATGGCGGGCGTGTACGGAGGCCCCGAGAAGGTCCACTTTAAGATCCGCTCCCCGGACGGCGCATGGGGGGAGGAGACGGTGGTCGACGCGGACGTCCCCCCGAATCTGTCGGGACCGGTGGTCGCGCGCGACGCGGACGACGCGGTCCACCTCGCCTACACAGGTAATAATGGAACCGCCTGGTATCGCCGGATCCCGCCCGACGGCTCACTGACGCCCAGGCAGCAGCTCGCGATGGGAATTGGGACAGGCGAAGGCGACGTCGGCTCCATCCTCCCGCTCGTCTTCATCGACGAGACGAACACCGTCGCGCTCATCTACCGGCTGGCCACAGGTCAGCTGTGGGAACGCCGGTCCATAGACCATGGCCCGCTCACCGACCCCGTACAGGTCACCGACCGGGATGTCGTCCAGAACGCCGTGGATTCCGATCAGACCGGCGCCGACGCCGTCGCCCATGATGCATCGGTCCACGTGCTGTTCATCGAACAGGGCACCGGCAGCATCTTTCACGTACACGCCGACGAGGAGGGCACCTGGCATCCCGCCACGCTGCAGGTCGAGGACGTCCAGGCGCAGTGGGTACGGGGCACGCCGCTTCGCCGCGGCGAACCCGCATACGGCTACGTCTACGACGCCGGCTCGAACGGCGGCTCCGGAATGAATCGTTACGGCGTGGTGCCGCTCGGCGGCTCGCCTTGACTGCGCATCCCGAATGCCGTACTCTCTGCACACGTGTGCAGGAGGCGCGCCATTGGGGAGGCGCCTACCGTTACTACTTCGAGGTCGAAAGGTCCAATCGTGACGGACGAAAGAGTATCCATAAAAGACATCGCCCGGGCGGCCGGCGTGTCCCACCCGACCGTGTCCCGCGCGCTGAACGAGAGCCCGCTCGTCAGAAGGGAGACGAAGGATCGGATTCAGCGGCTCGCCGAGGAGATGGGCTACACGCCCGACGCGGTCGCACAGAGCCTCCAGACACGTCGCACGCACATCATTGGCCTGGTGGTCACCTCGATCGGTGATCCCTTCTTCGCCGACCTCGCCAGGGGCGCGGAGGGCGTGGCGCGTCAGGCCGGCTTCAGCATCTTCCTGAACTCCTCGCACAACGACCCCGAGCAGGAAATTCACGTCATCGAGACCTTCCACCGGCAACGCGTCGACGGCATACTGGTCGCCTCCTCGCGTATCGGGACCAACCACGTCGAGCGTCTCGCCCGCAACAGCGTGCCGGTAGTGCTCGTGAACAGCCAGGCCGAAGGAGATCATGACTGCCTGCACTCCATCGCCGTGGACAATCGCCTGGGTGCGCGGCGAGCCGTCGAGCATTTAATCGAGCTCGGCCACCGCCGCATTGCCTACGCCGGCGTCGACAACCGGCCCAGGTCGAACGCGGACCGGCGCGCCGGCTATCTGGAGGCGCTCGAAGCTGCGGGCATTCATCCCGATCCGGCATGGGTCGTGATCGCCGAGATGGACACCGCCCCGGAGTCCGGCGACGCGCTTGCCGGCCAAGAGGCGGCGAGACAACTCCTTCCAAACGACGTCACCGCCCTCTTCTGTTACAACGACATGGTGGCCATCGGGGTGCTCGCGGCGTGCCGCCACGCCGGTATGTCCGTGCCCGGCGACGTGAGCGTGATCGGCTTCGACGACGTCGAGATGGCGCGGCACGTCCATCCGTCGCTTACCAGCGTCGCACAACCCAAACGTGAGATGGGGAGCCGGGCCATGCGCATGGTCGTCGACCTTATCGAGAAGAAGCCCGTAGATAACTTCGTCATCGAACCACGCCTCGTGCTGCGTCAGAGCACGGGGAAACGCCGGTAGGATATGGATCGCGACCTGCATATCGCCATTGCGGGATTGGGACGCATGGGGAAGATCTATGCGCGGGCCATCGCGGACATGGACGGGGCTCGCCTGTACGCCGTCGCCACGGCCGAGCTGCCTTCGGAAACGGTCTTCCTGAGGAGATTCGACGTCCCCCACCTCTGCGAAGACGCCGCCGAGGCACTCGCGCTGGCCGACGTCGACGCGGTCCTCATCGCGACGCCGACGAGCACGCACCGAGACCTCGTCGTCTCCGCCGCGGCAGCCGGCAAAGCGATCTTCTGCGAAAAGCCGCTGGCGCTGACGCTCGAAGATACGCGTGCGATGATCGACGCGGTCGCAAACGCCGGCGTACCGCTGCAGGTGGGCTTCATGCGCCGCTACGACCCGGCCTATCTCGAGGCGAAAGCGGCTGTCGACGCCGGCACGATCGGTCGTCCGATTACCTTTAAGAGCGTCGGCCGCGAC
>CAZXHQ010000476.1:0-3350 GCA_964640145.1 uncultured Rhodothermales bacterium
TGCGGCTTCATGCGCGGTCGATGACTACCGGCTCGATGTCTCGCTTTATCACATCCTCTTGCGGCGTTCCGCGCCGGAAAAGGACGAAATAGGTCGTCTCGAGGCCTTCGGCGGGCTTGCACGCGCTATGCCAGACGCTCTGCCCGATCACGACGGCCTCGCCCCTGTCCACGTGAAACGCCTCGACGTCGCCCTCCGCCGACATCACCGGCAGGACGAACGAACCGTCGATCGGCACGAGCACCTCCGAGGACCGGTCGTGCCGCTCCATCCAGTCGACGACGTCCTCGGGGCGCCGGTATACGGTGCAGTAGCCGATCTCGACCGCGGCCCCGGCGTCGAAGTGGGCGACGTCCGACCAGAACGCGAATGCGTCGCCCCGAGCAATCGGCTCCTCGCCCGACATCGCGGCGACCGATCCGTACCGCTCGAAACGGCCCTCACCAACTCGCTTCGCCTGGATGTGCTTCATAGGGTGCATGCGATCGTCATGGTACAAGCGTAGGTTGTGTTCGTCACGCGAATGCGTCTCGGCGCTTACCGCGCAAGCAGCATGCGCCGGATCGCGACGCGTCCGTCCTGTTCGATCCGCCACAGGCACGCCGCGGCCGCGATTACCGTCCATCCGACGGTATGGTACCACCTGCTCAAAACGTGACGCCGGATACCAGAATAATGTTGGCATAGGGCGTGGCTTCACCCGTGCGCAGGAAGTACACGTTGCCCTCCTCGATGGTCATCTCTTTGAAGCGCTCGTGCGGCACAGACGTCAGCTTCACGGGTCCCAGCAGGTCTTCGACCTTACGGTAGAGCGCGCTGCTGCTCGTTTTCATCTCCGTGGCCACCACGGCCTGCTCGATCTGGAGTTCTCTGAGCACGACGTCGAGCGTTTCCATAAATCGAGGAATGTTGACGGTGAGCGCGAGATCTACGACCACGTGTCCGCTCGGAATGGGAAGCCCGGCGTCGCACACCACCAGCCTGTCGGTGTGCCCCATCGACGCCACGATTCGCGACAGCTCCGCATTGAGGATGCCGTTCTTTTTCATGCTTGCCGATGTCTATGTGAATCAGGCCGCTCGAGGAGCGTCACGGCGACGAGATCGACGACCGCGGAACCGTGCGAATGCTGCAGCGCTACGTCACTTCATGACCGTACAGAACCGAATCGGGCTGTTCCGCCTGCAGGCGCTCGACCTCGTCGAGCGTGGGCATGGAGGCCTGAGCGCCCGGGCGCTCGACGCAGCGTGCGGCCACGGCGTTCGCAAACGGAACCGCCGCTTCCAGGCTGTCGCCCCGGCTCAACGCGAACGCGATCGCGCCGCTGAACGCGTCGCCGGCGGCCGTCGTATCGACCGCGTCGACTCGATACGCCGCGTAGGACCGTACGCCGTCGGCGGTGGCGTGAAGCGCTCCCCTGCGGCCGAGGGTGAGAATGACGTGTCGCACGCCCTGCTCGAGCAGAAACCGGGCGGCCCCGGCGGCGGACGAAAAGTCGTCCACCCGCTGCCCGGTCAGCGCAGCCGCCTCGGACTCGTTAGGAGTGAGGACGTCCACCATCCGGAGCAGCTCCCCGGGCAGCTGGGCGGCGGGCGCCGGGTTCAGGAGGACGCGTGCGCCGCGACTTCTCGCGACGCCGGCGGCGCGAACGACCGTGTCCAGCGGAACTTCGAGCTGAAGCAGCAGGACGTCCACCCCCTCGAAGAGGGCTTCGTGCTCCCGGACGTCGTCCACGCTCAGCCTCATGTTGCTTCCTGAAGCCACGACGATCTCGTTTTGCCCGCTTTCGTCTACCGTGATCAGCGCCACGCCCGTCGCGGCCTCGTCATCCATCTCGACGTGCGATAGGTCCACTCCGTCTCGCGCCAGGCTCTCGATGAGCCGATCGCGAAACATGTCGCGTCCCATCCGTGCCAGCAAGGACACCTCTCCTCCGAGCCGGGCGCACGCCACCGCTTGATTCGCGCCCTTTCCGCCCGGGTACATCCCGAACTCTCTGGCGAGCACCGTTTCGCCCGGCCTCGGAAACCGCTCCGTCGTAGCGACGAGGTCCATATTTGCACTCCCCACTACCAGTACCGAATGCTTCGTGGCCGTGTTGCTCATCTGGCTGTGCGGTAGTTGAAGTGGTCGTCATGCGGCTACAGCGCATCCGGGTGCCGCTCGGCCAGCCGTTTCGCGTGGTGGGCGCGCCCGGTGGCGCGCAGCCGCCGCAGATACCTGGGCAGACAGCCGCGCACGTGCAGGGGCCCCTCGCGCAAGACGGTCATGAGCGGGTCGACGTGGTTCGAGCTCGACCGCATCCGGTCGCCGGTCCAGGCCTCGAGCAGCTCTGCGCCACGCCGCCGGACGTCCGGCTGTTCGTCGGCAAGGTTCATTCGCTCGTGCGGATCGTCGGCAAGGTTGAAGAGCATGACCGGGTCGATCATCTTGTAGCCGTCGTGATAGCTCCGCATGTAAAGGAACGCCTTGCCGTCGTGGTCGAACCGGACGCTTCGCTGGGCCGCGTGCGCGCACTGGCCCGCGACGAGGTAATCGCGCCCGCGCTCCTTTCCGTCCTTGAATGCGGATGCAAAAGACCGGCCGTCCCAGCTCTCAGGCACAGTTCCGCCCACGAGTTCGACCAGCGTCGCGCCCCAGTCGAACTGATAATGCAGCGCCTGGTCGACCCGCTCCGTGGTCGAGACCGGCCACCGTACCACGAGCGGCACGCGGCACGTGACGTGGTCGGCGGTCTGGTGGTCGCCCCAGACGTTCAGCTCTCCCATGTTCTCGCCGTGATCCCCGCTTACTATGACCGCCGTCTCGTCAAGGACGCCGATCTCGGCGAGCTTGTCGACGAGCAGCCCGACGTGGTCGTCCATGTACCGGATGCCGACGTCGTAGCCGTCGAACCACGTCCTGACGGCCTCCATTGAGTCGATCGTCGCCGGAAAGCGTGGATAGCCGAGGAAATACTCCTCACCGCCGTAGCCGTGGGGTTCCTGAGGGCTGTGCGGCCCGTAGCCCTCCCAGCCTCGCCGCCAGACGTCCTCCGTCAACCATGCCGGGATGGGTTCGTCCTCGAACGGGTTGCCGTATTCGAGCGGCGTTCGGTAGGGAATGTGCGGATCCCAGAAGTTCACGTGCAGGAACCAGTCGTCCTCCGTGCCGCGCCGCTCCAGCCAGTCCAGCGCAATGGGCGCCACCTCGTCGGCCCGGTCCATCCCTTCGCGACCGGTATTGCGGATTTCGTGGTAGCCCGCGTACCAGTGCCAGGCCGCGTGGCGCTCGGCAAACGAGCTGACGCTGGCCGTGTAGAATCCGGCGCTTCGCATGCAGGCCATCCAGCCGGTATCGTGAAACGAATC
>CAZXHQ010000477.1:0-3323 GCA_964640145.1 uncultured Rhodothermales bacterium
TCTGGCCGTCGTCGAAGGAGATCCTGGAGATGATCGACGAGGTCGTCACGCCCGAAATGTTCAAGGAAGAATACGAGGGCATCGAGGAATCGAACGAGACGTGGAACAACATCAAGATTCCGGAAGGCTCGATCTACGAGTGGGACGAGGCGTCGACGTATATCCAGGAGCCGCCGTTCTTCGTGGGGCTCGACCCGGAAGTGCCGCGGATCAAGGGCATCCGCGATGCGCGCGTGCTGGTCAAGGCCGGTGATTCGACGACCACCGATCACATCTCGCCGGCCGGCTCGATCCCGCCGGACGGACCCGCCGGCCAGTACCTGATCGAGCACGGCGTCAAGCCGCATGAATTCAATTCGTACGGGTCGCGCCGCGGCAATCACGAGGTGATGATGCGGGGCACCTTCGCCAACATCCGCATCAAGAACCTGCTCGTCCCCGGCACGGAAGGCGGCGTCACGAAGTACTTCCCCACCGGCGACGTCATGCCGATCTACGACGCGGCCATGAAGTATATCGAGGACGGCACGCCGCTGGTCGTGCTGGGCGGGAAGGATTACGGCATGGGATCCAGCCGCGACTGGGCGGCGAAGGGCACGATCCTGCTCGGCGTGAAGGCCACGATCGTCGACAGCTACGAGCGCATCCATCGCTCGAATCTGATCGGCATGGGCGTGCTTCCGCTGCAATTCAAGCAGGGTGAGAACGCCGGCTCGCTGGGGCTGAGCGGTAAGGAGACCTTCGACATCCCCGTGACGGACGACCTGCGGCCCCTGCAGGACGTCGAGGTGACGGCGACCAGGCCCGACGGGTCGAAGTCGACCTTTACGACGGTAGCCCGGCTCGACACGCCCGTCGAGGTCGATTATTACCGCCATGGGGGCATCCTCCACTACGTGCTGCGCGACTTTCTCAGCCGCTCGCCGTCTGCGGTCGGCGCGTAGCAGGGATTCGAGCCTGCGCCAGCGTCGGAACGAACCCTAAAGGCGGCGCACTGAGAGTGGCGGGCGGTCATTTGCGACCAAAACATAGTGTGGCGTCATGCTGAAGATTCAGTCTATCCTCGTACCTACCGACCTGTCCGTCTCGGCCCGCAACGCCTTCGTCGTGGCGCGGGACGTCGCGCGCCGGTTCGACGCCGCCCTGCACGTGCTGCACGTCAAGCCGAGCGAGAGCCAGTTCGCCGCCTTCGCGCGCTGGTTCGCCGCGCCGATGACCGAGCCGGACGAGGCCGGCAAGGAGAAGGAGCTGTCGGAGCACTACAGCGGCTATGAGAAGCTGAAGTTCGTCGAGCGCGAGGGCGCCGGCGTGGCCGAGACGATCCTCGCCTATACGGAAGAATGCAGCCTCGACCTCGTCGTGATGAGCACGCACGGCCACCGTAGCCTCGACCACCCCGCGCTGGGCGGCGCGGCGGGCGACGTCGTGCGTGGGGCCGAGTGCCAGGTGATCACTATCCGCTCCGGCGCCGACGAGGAGCTGCCGTTCGACGGCTTCAACCGCATCGTCGTGGCGGTGGATTTCGGCGAGGACACGCGGACGCTCGTCCGCGCGGGCAAGCAGCTCGCCTCGCTCTACGATGCGTCGATCACGCTCGTCTTCGTATCGGAAGAGCACTTCGTGCCCGTCTTCAGCGACACCGGTATGATGTCGGTCACGACGCTCAAGGTCGACGACGAGATTGCGGAGCATGCCGGCGAAGCGCTGCGACAGATCGACGAGGAGACGGGATCGAGGGACGTCCCGGTCGACTACTTCGTCAAGAGCGGCAAGCCCGCCCGGGAGATCGTGGACCTTGCCGAGGACGTGGGCGCCGACCTCATCGTCGTCGGCCGGCGCGGTCATTCACCCCACGAAGGACTGCTGCTGGGGACGGTGACCGAGCACGTCGTGCGCCGGAGCGCGTGCCCCGTGCTGACCCTCGGATCGAGGCGGTAAGTACATCAATTCGGCGATCCCCTTGCACTCCGTCACCGCCCCACGCCCCCGACCCGACGCTCTCACGACCATGTCCACACGCGCCGCCCTCTGGTTTCTAGCCGCTGCGCTGCTCGCCGGCTGCGGCGCCACGCCGTCCAGCGCGCAGACCGATCCGTACGCTTCCGGCGGGGAGCTGTCTCAGGAGCAGGCCTCCTTCGACGTCACCTTCTACGATCTGGACCTTCGGATCCAGCCGGCCGACAGCTCCATCTCCGGCGCCGTCACTGCGACGGCGCGCATCGTGCAGCCGACCCGCTGGTTCGTGCTCGATCTTGATCCGCTTCTGACGGTCGACGCCGTGCGGGAGGAGGAGGCCGTGCGTCCCGGCGATGCGCCGGAGGCGGGCGGCGCCGCGGCCGGCGGTGCCTTCGGCGACGGCCGCGATGCGCGACCCTTCGAGCGCCGCGGCGGAAAGCTGTGGATCGACCTGATCCGGACGCGCCAGCCGGGCGAGAACGTCACGGTTCGGGTGGATTATGGGGGCCGGCCGCGCGTGGCACCGAATCCGCCCTGGGACGGCGGGTTTACCTGGGCCCGCACCGGCGACGGGCAGCCGTGGATCGCGACGAGCTGCCAGGTGACCGGAGCGGACGTCTGGTGGCCGGTCAAGGACCATCCGTCCGACGAACCCGATTCGATGGCCATCCGCTTCACCGTGCCCGAGCCGCTCGTGGCGGCCGCCAACGGGCGGCTGCGCGGCGTCGAGAATGCCGGGGAGGGATGGCGGACCTATCGCTGGTTCGTCTCCACGCCCATCAACGTCTATAACGTGGCCCTGAACGCGGCGCCGTACGAGACGATCGAAGAGACGCACACGGGACCGGGAGGCGAGACGTACCCCGTCGTATTTTACGTCCTGCCGGAAGACCTCGAACGCGGGCGCTCGTTTATGGAGGAGATCCACGCGCATCTCACGTTCTTCGAAGAGCGATTCGGGCCATATCCGTTTCGCGCCGACAAGTACGGGGTCGTGCAGACCCCCCACCTGGGGATGGAGCATCAGACCATCATCGCCTACGGGGCCGGTTTTGACAACACGGCGATGACGGGGCGCGACTGGGGCTTCGATGCGCTGCATCATCATGAGCTGGCCCACGAATGGTTCGGCAACCTCGTCACCAATGTAGACTGGAGCGACATGTGGCTGCACGAGGGTTTCGGCACGTACACGCAGGCGCTCTACGTGGAGGAGCTCCGCGGAATGGAAGGGTACCACGCGTACATGAACAATATGGCGATGGCCGTCCAGAACCGGTTTCCGGTCGCTCCCATCGGCTATCGGACGTCCACCGAGATCTACGGCGGCGACATCTACAACAAGGGCGCGTGGGTGCTCCACATGC
>CAZXHQ010000478.1:0-3319 GCA_964640145.1 uncultured Rhodothermales bacterium
TCTCGAGCGAATCCTGCAGGCCCTACTGATACCTGAGCCAGCGCCCCCAGTCGCGGAGCGTCGGTTTCTTGCCGTACATGAGGATTCCGACGCGGTAGATGCGCCCGCATACCCAGATCGTACCTACGAATGCTGCGCAGAGCAGCAGGAAGGAGAGGCCGACCTGCCAGAGCGGAACGGCCGTCACGGCCACCCGGACTACCATCAGGATGGGGGAGAAGAAGGGAATCATGGAGAGCACTACCGAGAACGTCGAATTGGGACTTTCGACGAGGACGGAAATGAAGAGGATCGGGATAAGGATGAGGATCGTCACCGGAAACATCAGGCTCTGCGCGTCCTGCTGATGCTCCACGGACGCCCCGATGGCAGCGAAGAGGCTCGCATAGAGCAGGTAGCCGCCGAGAAAGAAAAGGAGAAACCAGACGAAAAGCTCCGGCGCCAGAACCGGCAGGCCGACGTCGGCGGCGGCTGCCAGCTCGGCTCCGGAGACGCCCTCGGGCAGGTTGAATTCGGACGGGTCCAGGAAGAGAGCGGCGATGCCTCCGGCCGATAGGGAGAGCCCGATGACGAACACGACCCACGCGCCCATCTGCAGCAGGCCCATGGCGCCGATACCCAGGACCTTGCCCATGAGGAGCTCGAACGGTCGGACCGACGAGACCACGATTTCGAGCACCCGGCTCTGCTTCTCCTCCATGACTCCGTACATCACGTTGGCGCCGTAGATGAACATGGCGATGTAGATCACGAAGCCCATGATCATGCCGAGTACCGACGAGGCGGCGGCGCTGTCGGCCGCGGTCCCCTCCCTGGTAATCTTGAGCAGTTCGACCCGTACCCTCGACGCCATGATCTCGCGGATCTCCGGAGAGGCGTTGCGGGCCGCGAGCCGGTGTTCGGTGACGACCTGGTCCAGCAGACTTTCGAGGCGGTATTCCATGGAGAGGCCGCCGCCTTCGACGGAATAGTACCTAGCTTCGCCGTTCCCTTCAAGCAATGCGGCCGGGAGGACGAGGTAGCCGTCGTACGCACCGGCCTGAACGGCGGCGCGAAGTGAGTCGACCGTGACGTCGACCGGCTCGAACCTGAACCGGCCGCCGGAGAGGTCGCCCAACCGGGGGCCGAGCCGGTCGGTCTCGTCGACAACGGCGATCCGGCGCTCGGTGCTCTCCGACGCCATCATCCCGACGACGGGCGGAAGGACGATCAGCCCGATGAAGAACACCGGTGCGAGAAGGGTCGTCAGGATGAACCACTTGGACGTCACCCGACGGAGGAATTCGCTTCGAAAGACGACCCAGGTCTTGTTCATGAATACGAAGAATGGCAGTAGACAGTAGGCAGCTGCCGGTTGGCAGGTTCTTACGGAAAGCGCTCGTGCCGACCGAACCGTCCCCCGTCCCACGACCTAACCGTGATTGTTGACCGACGCCTTGAAAATTTCGGAGAGGGGCGGCTCGGTCAGCTCGAAGCGGTAGAGGTCGTCCACCCGGGCAAGGACGTGATTCAAAACGTCGCGGGAGGAGGTTCCGTCCAGAAGCTGGAGCTCGACGCGGTTGTGCGAGCGCGAAATCACCCTGGCGATGCGTCGCTCCTCCAGGCCGGCCGTAAAGCCGGCCTCGCCGTCGAACTCGATGACGACGGTGTTCTTGCCGAAGCGGCTCTTGATCTCGCGGAGGGGGCCTTCGAGCACGATTTTGCCCTTCGAGACGAGGCAGATGTCGTCGCAGAGCTGTTCTACCTGCTCCATCCGATGCGAGGCAAACAGGATGCATCGGCCCTCGTCGCGGAGCTCCCAGATCACCTCCCGCAGCAGTTCAGCGTTGATGGGGTCGAGGCCGCCGAACGGTTCGTCGAGGATAAGGAGCGTCGGATCGTGCAGCAGCGTGGCGATGAACTGCACCTTCTGCTGCATGCCCTTCGAGAGCTCCTCGGTCTTTCGATCGACCCATTCGGTGGCGTCGAACCGCTGAAGCCACGCACGAAGTCGCCTGCGCGCCTCGCCTCTGGCGACGCCCTTGAGTTCGGCGAGGTACAGGAGCTGATCTCCCACCGTCAGCTTCTTGTAGAGGCCCCTCTCCTCCGGAAGGTAGCCGAGACGCTCCTGGCTCCACCGGCCGACAGGGCGGTCATCGTATCGAATCTGCCCTTCGTCCGGGGCCGTGATGTGCGTGATCATTCGGATCGTGGACGTCTTGCCGGCGCCGTTCGGCCCGAGCAATCCCAGGATGCGGCCGGGCAGCGCCTCGAACGATACGTCATCGACGGCCGTCAGGCGACCGTAGCGTTTCACGACGTGCTCAACGGATAGGTGGCCCATGAGCGCAGGCAGGGGAGACGGATGGAGAGCCCGGTGCTAGAGCAGCGTGAGCTTGTTCTGTGGGATCGGAATGAGGTACTGGCGCTCGAAGACGTCTTCGTGGATGCCGAACTCGCCCGTGCCGCGAAAATCGACGGCTACGTACGGTCCGACGACCCGCTTCACCTCGCCGATGCCGTAATAGAGCGGCTGCGGGCCGTAGTAGACGAGCTGCCCCTTGCTGAAGTCCTTCTTCTGACGAGCGCGGCGGTGAAACGCAGGAATGACCGGAAGCAATTCCAGTCGATATGGAAGCGACTTGTTGTTACGCACGATGTTGTGAACTGCATATTTCACACGTCGGCCGCTAAAACGCGATCATCACGAACGATGTTCAGGAACGTCGAAACCCGCAGCGCCGCAGGGCACGATGCAGCGGCACTCATATGTTAGCGTTTTTGCGAATGTCTTTTCGGTTGAAGGTTTTTTCGAATTGGGCATCTCGTTCAGGAAGAAACCTTCAACCTTCAACCGCCCACCAAGTTACGGTATGCGGAGCTCCGCAGCCACCGGGCCCGCCACAGCGCTCGAACAGCAGAGGTCCGGCTTGGTTCTCGAAGCGCCAATACCTATTATATCGGCGACCGGCGGTGGAAATAAATAGGTCATTCCGCGTACATGCATCGTCAGCGGCCATTCTCTGCATAGCCGCAGCACTACGTGTAAGAGCCGGGGACGCTCGCGGGGCTCGAAGAGGACGCGAGGACTCGAACCCCGCGACGCATTTCGGCGGCCCGCGTCAGACGTCATCGTCCGTACGTACATATCCTTAAAAGATAGGCTTATCGTGAGTTCTGTAGAGTTTGATACGAAGATGATCGACCGCCAGGTCGGTCGAAACGCGGAGCTTTTCGCCGGGGCGATCGCCGAGATCGAAACGGCCAAGGACAGGTATCCATACCTCCGCATCCTCGTCAGCATCATCGAGCAGGCTCATCCGGAGTGGAACCAGGCGCC
>CAZXHQ010000479.1:0-3317 GCA_964640145.1 uncultured Rhodothermales bacterium
TGTACCTGTACAAGGTGCGCCATCCGAGCGGCGAGGTCACGAAGGGACAGCAGAAAGCCTATACGGCGGAAGAGGTGCGCGCCGCACTCGAACGCATGGAGCTGGAGGTCCTCAAGGTCGAGCGCAAACTGCTGGACGTTCAGTTGAAGCCGCCGACGGCGGACCTCATCATGTTCGTTCGCCTGTCGGCCAATATGCTGCGCCGGAAGCTCCCGTTCGACGAGATTCTCACGCTGCTCATTACGGATACGTCGAATCCCGCGCTCCGCCAGATGATACGCGATCTGAGCAGCGATCTGCGCAGCGGTATGGACGCCCGGCAGGCCTTCATGAAGCACCAGCACGTCCTGGGCAAGTTCACGGCCTACATGCTGGGCCTCGCTACCGAAAGCGGCAACATGGCCGAGATGTTCGAGGCGACCGCTAAGTACCTCGAGCGGAAGGATGAGTTCAGGAAGAACGTGCGCAAGGCGCTCATCATGCCGTCGATCACGCTGCTCGTAACGATCGCAGCGTTCGTCTGGTACGTCTGGAGCATCGTTCCGGCCATGATGGGGCTCTTCACGAATTTCGATATTCAGGTTCCTATCCTCACCCGACTGTCGCTGGCCTTTGCGGCCTGGATGGACCACAACTACTGGTGGGTGATCCTGCTCAGCATCGCCCTCGTCGCGGCCTGGATCGCCTTCTCGCGCACGACCAGGGGCCAATATATGATTCACAAGTACATGATCCGCCTGCCGATTATCGGCGAGCTGCTCCATAAGCTCAACCTCGAGGTGTTCTGCCGCGTCTTCGGCGTGCTGTACGCCGGCAGTGGTGAGAACGAGGAAGTCATGAAGATTGCGGCCGAATCGACGGGCAACTCCTACCTGGAGCACCAGGTCAAGACGATCACGATTCCGGAGATGATGGCCAAAGGCACGGACCTCATTCAGTCGATGCAGGCCTCGGGCGTGTTTCTGCCGATGATGATCGCGCGGTTCCGATCGGGAGCCGAGACCGGGTCCGTGCGCGAGAGCGCCGACGAGATGGCCGATCTGTACGAGAACGAGACGAAAATGAAGCTCGAGATGTTCGTCGAGAGCATCAAGCTCGGCGTCGCCTTCTTCATTTCCTTCATCGTCGGCCTTCTGACGGTGCTTTCGATGGAGACGGCCTTCATGATGCCCTCCGGTTCGGAAATCATGATGCAGTCGAGGTAGACCCGGAATATCCGAACAGACGGTTTCTCGGATTTGTCCGAAAGTTAGATAGAGAGTCGAGACTATGAAGAGCGGCATTCAGAAGTGGCTTAGCCTCACGGATTCGGACGGCGAGGACGATCTCGTCGCGATCGTGGAGAAGGGTGAGGTAAACCATGAGAGCGGCGGGGAGGAGGAGGACCGACGGCCGGAACGGACGCCCCCCAGCGCCCTGGGCGACGGTGAAGATGCCGGGGTGGGCGTCGCAGACCGGGTTGCTGCGAGTCTGCTTCGCCGGGGGCTCGTGACGAAAGCCCAGGTGCGCGAGTCGGAGCTGCAGTGGCGACGAAACGGACATAAAAACACGCTCTGGCGAGTGCTTGCCGCCCACAAGGAGGTCGACTCGGAAACCGTCTATGCCGAGGCCGCGCGGATCTACGCCTTCGGCCGCGCAAAGGTCGTGGCCAACGAGCTCGATACGGCGTTCGTCACGCGCGTCGTGCAGTCGCTCACCACCGAGCAGCAGGACCGCCTCATCGCGCTGCGCGTGCTGCCGCTGGAGTACGAGATCGACGCCGAGCGCGGCATGCTCCGCCTGATTTTCGCCACGCGCGATCCCATGCGCCCCGAGACGCTGAAGCTCATTCACGAGCTGCAGCTGGACCACTTCGAGCTTCGCTACGCGCCGGAGAGTGAAATCGCCCCGCTGATCGAGGAGCTTTTCCCCCGGCAAAACGAGTACCTGAAGCGCCTTCAGGAGGACGAGGACGCCGACGCATTCGACCTCGGGGCCAGCTACGAGGAGAATAAGGCCGGCCTGGTCGACGAAGAGGCGCTCGATGCCGAGATCAATCGGTCGGCCCTTATCAACCTGTTCGAGGCCGCTCTCGTGGAGGCCGTGCGGATGAACGCCTCGGACATTCACATTTTTCCCAACTGGAATAAGGAGACGGAATTTCACTTCCGGGTCGACGGGCAGCTCCAGCTCTGGCACGTCCAGGACAGGGTGCATCCCGAGGCCATGCTTGCCGTCGTAAAGGACCGCTGCGGCAACATCGATCGATTCGACCGGGAAGTCGCCCAGGACGGATACATTCAGCGTGATGTCGACGAGGCGCTCATCCGCTACCGGGTCTCGATCCTCCCCATAGCGACGGCCAATCGCGACGTAAAGGGCGAGAGCATCGTGATCCGCGTGCTGGACGACCGCAAGATCTTCGGCGATCTCGGGGCGATCGGACTGCTCCCGGGTGCGCTCGAAAAGTTCAAGAAGGCGATCAGCCAGCCGCACGGAATGGTCATCATGACCGGTCCGACGGGATCTGGAAAAAGCACGACGCTGGTGGCGGCGCTGCGAGAGGTCGCGAAGCCGACCGTCAACGTGCTGACGGTCGAGGACCCCGTGGAATACGTCATTCGAGGCGTCCGCCAGATCAAGCTGGGGTCGAGGCTGGACATGGAAAAGGCGCTGCGCTCCATCCTCCGTCACGACCCCGACATCGTGATGGTCGGTGAGATGCGAGACCGGCCGACGGCCGAGCTCGCGATCAAGCTGGCGAACACCGGCCACCTGACCTTCTCCACGCTGCACACGAACGACGCTCCCAGCGCGGTCGCCCGTCTCTACAAGATGGGCATCGAACCCTTTCTGATCGCCTACGCGATCAATCTCGTCGTGGCCCAGCGTCTCCTTCGCAAGCTCTGTCCCTCCTGTAAGGTCGTGGACCACGAACCCGATGCGACGCTGCTCCGCGAGCTGGGCTTTTCCGAGGAAGAAGTGGCGGCGACGACGTTCTACAAGCCCGGTGTCGACGAGGCGTGCCGGATGTGTCGCGGTATCGGGTACAAGGGGCGGCGGGCCATCAGTGAAGCCCTGTACGTCTCGCATGCCATCAGAAAGCTGATCGTCGACGCCGGCGACACCATCGACGAGGACGGCGTTCGCGATGCCGCCGTGAAGGAGGGGATGCTGACCCTGGTCGCCTCGGCCCGCGAAGTCGTGAAGATGGGAGAGACGTCGGCGGAAGAAGTCCTTCGCGTTACGGCGTCCGAATAAATCCGAGAACGAAGATGCATCTGATCTACGCCGTGCTATCGATTCTGCTCGTCGGGCTGTTCTCCATGAACATGTTC
>CAZXHQ010000480.1:0-3310 GCA_964640145.1 uncultured Rhodothermales bacterium
CGAATTTCGACCAACAGCGGCAGGTGATCGGAAAGATACGCGTCCAGCACGCGGGCCGAGACGACCTCCCACTCCTCGGATACGAAGACGTAGTCGATGCGGACGATGGGCAGGTGCGTGTGATAGGTCATACCCCAGCCGGAGCCTGCCTGCCTGAACGCGTCACGCATCACGTCCGTCATGCGCCGGTGCACCCAGTTATTGGGCGTGCTGTTCAAATCGCCGCACAGTACGACCGGAAGGTCTTCCCGCTCCACCATCTTTACGATCTCCTCGACCTCCCAGGCCCGCACGCGGTAGGCGTCGCGGTACTGGCGCAGATATGGAAGCAGGTATTTCGGCTCCAGGAAGGGAAGCCGTTCTTCATGCCAGGGCTTCTCGCCGAACGTACGCAGATGCACGTTGTAGACCACGAATTCGCGATTTCTCCACCGGATCTGCGTGCGCGTCACTTCCGTGGCGGCCCCGTCTGCCGGCTTCCGCCGCAGCTCGAACGTATCCTGGCGGATGAGACGGTGTTTGCTGAACACCGGCTGCGGCGTCGAGGTCTGCCGCTTCCCTCTTGGGCCGACGCCACGATAGCCGAGCGAATCGAAAAGCAGGGCCACGTAGGGAGCGGCGCGGAGGTAGGGAGCTTCGTCGTGGTACGCCACCGGCGCCTCCTGAAGTCCGATCACGTCCGGATCGGCACGGCGGATCAACTCGCCCATGCCGACCGTCTTCGCCGACATGTGATAGCCCCACCAGCGCGGGACGTTGTAGGTAAGCACGGACACGGACTCCCCGCCGGCCTCGGTCGCGAAGCGAGCGAAGGGGTTCATGCGAATGACCATCAGGAGGATCAGCACGCCGTGGAGCAGCGCCAGCGGCCAGCGGCGCAGTGCGATGACGACGAGCGTGGCCGCGACCAGGACCATGCTGATGTAGGGCAAAAACACAGCCACCAGCTCGAACCACCAGAAAAACGTCGGCCGCACGTAGTAGGCCAGGTAGCCTGCGACGAAGAGCACTACGATCAGCGCATCGACCGCGAGTAGGACTGAGCGAAAAGTTCGGCGCAATGTAATTCCGTCTAACTGCGGCTCGCCTCATACAGGATGCGCTTTTCCTCCTCCGTAAGCGCCTCATAACCGCGCTCGCTGATCTTGTCGAGTATCCGATCGACCTCCTGGTTCGGGTCGACGTCATTCTCTTCCGGGGCGCCGTGAAGCGTGTGGATGCGCGCGGGCCCGGAGGGGCGTTCTTTGCCCGCGGCGAACCACCGTTTGAGCTTCGCCGCGACGCCCTCGCTCGGCGCCTTGCGGGAACCCGACGAATGGCCGTACGAACGGCCCCCCGGAAAGACGATGCGTCCCCATCCCGTCAGATCCAGGCCCTGCTGCTCGCCCTTCGCGAGCAGGTAGCCGAACAGGGCACCGCCCAGGTGGGCGGAAACGGAGACACCGCCGCCTGCAATAGAGAGAAGATTCAGGACGAGGATGCCGATCACCAGATAGATGAGCCGAACCGTGCCGATCAAAAAAAGCGCGATGCTCTTGTACGGATAGAGGATCGCAACCGTCGTGATCACACCCAGCACGGATGCCGACGCCCCGTGCACCACCCCGCCGAACGCCCCGATCCCGGGAAGCAGGGCGTGAAGAAGAATCGTCAAGAGGCTGCCGCCGAGCCCGCCCACCACATACGCCGCGAAGAGGGCGTGCGCCCCGTGCAGCTCCTCGTACTCCTTGCCGATCCAGTACAGCAGGAGCATGTTGAAGCCGATGTGGACGAAGCCCCAGAAGCCCGTCTGCAGATGCAGGAAGCTGTAGGTGATCAGCTGCCACGGCTCGAACAGGATGCCGGGCAGATCCGGATTCAGCGCGAGGTGATTCCAGACGAAGGCGCGCGTCGCATCCACGTGGATGAAGACGAGCAGCCAGAGCACGTAAATGACGACGTTGATCGTCATGAGCGCCTTGAGCGCCCGCGGCTGCACGCTGTACCAGGATTGGAAGCGGTTCACGGATTCGAGTTAATTCGGCTTACTTCGGTCGGACGGGCACCTTACTACTACTGGCGTCGCCGCTTTATTACTAGCGTGGCCGCTTTGAGGTTGCGAGGGATCCGTTTGGCACCTGGCGGTTGGCAGTTATCGGTTGTCGAACCGCCAAACTGTCAACCTTCTCGTTACCATCCCATTACCCGGTCGGGCTTCCTGGGAAGTTTCCCTCGCCAGTACTGAATCAGAAAAAAGCCGAACACCATCCCGCCGAGGTGGGCGAAGTTGGCGACGCCGGCCTGGGTGCCCGTCACGGCCGCCCACAGCTCCAGCGCGCCATACCCGATGACGAGCCATTTCGCCTTAATGGGAAAGAGAAAATAGATGTAGATCGGCTGATTCGGAAACATCATCCCGAATGCGAGCAGGATGCCGAAGACGCCGCCGGAGGCGCCAACCGTGGGCACCAGCTGCGCACCGACCGTGACGACGATGAGCTGTATCACGCCGGCGCCGATGACGCAGGCGAAGTAATAGATGCCGAAGCGCCGGCTGCCCCAGACATTCTCGATCTGGACGCCGAACATCCAGAGGGCAAACATATTGAAGAGCAGGTGCGTGAAGCCCCCGTGCAGGAAGGAGTAGCTCACGAGCTGCCACGGATAGAAGGAGGGATAGCCGGGCACGTCCGGGATGCCGAGCGGCCAGAGTGCGAACCATCGCATCAGCATCTCGGCCGTACTCGGAACCATTTGCGCCAGGAAGACCAGTCCGTTGAGAATGAGCAGATTCTTGATGACCGGAGGGAAAACCGAGAACTGCGTGGGAGGCCTGTAGGAGTCCTGATACATTCGATACGTATGTTCTGACGCTTGTGGGATCATTCGGACCGCCTCTTCATAGCGATCACCATCCGCTATTGTTGCGCGGACGGCTCGCACGCCCCCTGCAGCCGCGCGACGCTGCGTGCCAAGCTAAGAAATAGGCGCGTCTCCATACGCTCGGATCCCGTTTTCATGATTCTCTTCATCTCCGACGTTCATCTGGGCCGCGCAGATCGCGAGACCGACCGGGAAGTTGAACGCGACCTCATCGCATGCCTCGAGCATCACCGGGAGGAGGTCGAGCAGCTGTATATTCTGGGTGATCTGTTCGACGAATATATCGAGTATCGGCGGCTCGTCCCGAAGGGATACGTGCGGCTGCTGGGGCTGGTGGCCGGGTGGACGGATGCCGGGGTGCCGGTGACGTATCTGGTCGGCAACCATGATCCGTGGCACATCGATTATTTCGAGAAGGAGCTGGGCGTGCAGGTGGTCTTCGAGCCGA
>CAZXHQ010000481.1:0-3308 GCA_964640145.1 uncultured Rhodothermales bacterium
TTCAAACAGCCTTCCAGAAATCGCTGCATCCTCACTAGAGACAGCGATCTCGTAGGGGAATCAACCACACGGACAGGAGCTTCTTCCCTACAAACTGGATCTAGGAATCGGGTGTATCCGGGCACCGGCCTAAACCCATATCTTTGAGATTCATTGCCTCCATTCCACTTCCGATCGACTCTCTGGCCCTACCCATTCAGGACCATCTACGTACCGAATCCGGGCGGGCACGAGCCGCCCCACGCCACATCCGGGCATTAGCAGACCTTGCAAAGGAGTGGAGAATTGTGGACGACTGGGTGGCGGACGCCGACACCATGATCTTCCGCGTAGGTCAGGTCACGTATCGACTGGAAGAAGCGGAAGCGCCGACATTCCTTCGTAGCTTGCTGCGTCAGTACGAGTATGCGGCGCTGCTTGCCCGGCAACGCAAGCGCAGGTTCTCGGAGCATTCGTAGGTCGGTAGGCGAAAAGGCGGTCTGATCGTTCCTTATCGTTTTGAGCCAGCGCCGTTCCGGCTGTCGCCACGGGACGATACGCTCACCAGCCGATCCGCGCATTAGGGCGGGTAGCTTCAGTCATCGTATCGATCTCGGCTTCACTCGCGACAGTTTCGCCCAGCTCCTTCAGTGCATACGAATGGATGGCGGTCTCTGCAGGCGCGACGTCGATGGTCGTATGCAAAACGAAATAGCCGTCCATCCGTATTCTCACCTCATGCTCACCCGGCGCTACGTCACGAACGTGAATGGGCGTGCTTCCACGGTGCTGCCCGTCGATCTCGATCGACGCTCCCGCGGGGTCAGACGTAATGGCGAGTTCACCCGATGCACGGCTCTCCTGATTCGAACGCTCTTCCGTCTCCATTTCACCGAGAGATGATGAAATGGACCTGTGCTGAGATGCAGGAACCGCTCCGGCACGCTCTTGCGCCGTGCCTGCATGGGGTCGATCCGCGTTCTCATACGACTCGGCCCGCCCCGTCGTGTCGCCGAGGCCGGTGACGACGATCGGCCCCATGTCGCCGCCCTCATCCGCATACCACGCATCGTCTTCAGAGCGCCATCCGGCGGCATAGTAGAACGACCGATCCGACGCGCCGTCGAGTACGAGAACGGTATCGGCACGCTCGCCTTCGTCCATGGAAATCGAGATCACGTAGACTCCCTCCGCTAACCAGTAGTTGCGGAGTGGCGTAACCCCGACGGAGTCGAAGTCGATGAAGACTGGTGCGCCTGCCGGCTCGGAAATGACGTCGATCGACACCCGATCGGTCGCCCGCGATCCCGCGGCGGATGATCGCCGGCGCGGGTCGTACGGTTCCTGGACCTCGCCGGCATAGTGAGTCTCGGCGAGCGCTGCCCATTCATCGTCCGTTAAATCGCCGCCGTCATCTGAAGTGGAGATCCAAAGCGCGATTGCGCCGACGGCAAGCGCGACGGCAAGGAGGAGGACACCCGGCACATACGGCAGGGGCCTCCTAGCGTGTTTGATGTCGGCGGATTCAGGAGGTTGGTAGTGCCCGGCCCCCGCGTCTTTCGCTAATCCGCGAATGATGATTTGCCCATCCGGCCCGCGCTCACGCTCCATGCTCTCGCCTCTTCAAATATAATCTTGCCCGACGCACTGAACGTCGCGACCGGATTCGCGCACACGGTCGCACTACGACCTGCCCACACACGTACCCAGTTGCCAGGAAATCCAGAGACCGCCACTTCGAATGACGCGGCGACATCCCGTTTGAATCGCGCGAGTCCGCGAGGCGGATCTGCAGGGGGTAATCCGGATTTAGAGACTGATATTCGGCCGTACCCGGCCAGTTCCGCCGGAGAGCCGACCGGCGCATTTGCGACGAGCATATTACGCTCCCCGCCACTTCCGTCGAATGATCGTCCGTTCCATGGACCTCGTCGCTCGGCGTCCGCGTCGAAGTGCGCGTCCGCAAAGGCGTTGCGGATATTTACAATCTCGGGAGTTCGGCACGTTGGCTAGATGGCGTCGACGAACGCCCCTGTCCGCGGCCGGTTTCGTTTGTGCCCTTACGTTGTCTATATTTGAGCCGGTTAGGCCACTTCGCCGGGCCCTCCCGAAAAGAACCGCTCGCGGGCCTGCCCACCCGCGAGGTTCGATTGGCTCTCGAGCTGTGCAGGTGAACCTGTATGAGAGATGCCAGCCCGGCGGCTCTTCGTGGAGGCGGAGGTGATGAAGGGCCATGGGTGGATGCGGGGGCGATGAAGTGTGGAGGCGAGGGCGATGGATCGTGCTGCGGAGGACGCTTGCGCCGGATCCATCTCGGCACTCACGGAGTCGGTCTGTGGAGCACACTCTTCCAGTCAGAAGATCAGGAGGAATCGCGATGGCGAAAGTAGCACGGCAGATGGTCGAGGAAGCCGGCGTCGACGTAGAGGAGCTGGTTAATAAGCTCGTCGCGGCGGCGGGCGCCGAATTTACAACGTTCTACTACTACACGATCCTACGCGTGGCGGCGATCGGGATGGAGGGTGAAGGTCTGAAGGAAATAATCGAAGACGCCCGGATTGAGGATCGCAATCACTTCGAGGCACTCGTCCCCCGTATTTACGAGCTCGGCGGTGAGCTTCCGCGGGACATCCGACAATTTGCCGACGTTGCCGGCTGCCCCGACGCCTATCTGCCCGACACCCTTGCCGGCGGGAAGACGCCCACCGACGGCTCGTTGCAAGACCTGCTCAGGGTGCTGGTTGAAGCGGAGCGTTGTGCGGTGCGTACGTACACGGACATCTGCAACCTCACCGCCGGCAAGGACCATCGAACGTACGACCTTTCCGTGGCGATTCTCAACGAGGAAGTCGAGCATGAGAGCTGGTTCTCGGAGTTCCTCGGCGAGGGCCCATCAGGCCACTTCAGGCGGGGCTCCCCCGGGGAGTCTCCGTACGTCTCGCGTTTCATGAGCGCTGAGATGCACAAGAGAGGTTGAGCTCCGGATGGTGGCCATGTCTCGAGTACTCGCCTCGGCGGCGCTGCGCGCCGGCGACCTTCGAGAAGTTCGCGTCGATGACCGCCGCGTGCTTATTGGGCGCCTGCACTCGGGAGAAGCGTTCGCCGTGACCCCGGAATGCCCCCACGAAGCCGCGCCGCTTGTGAAGGGGACGATCCGGGGTGAGGCTGTTGATTGCCCTCGGCACCATTATCTCTTCGACGTCCGCAGCGGCGAGAACCGGTATCCGCTGCCGATCTACCCTGCGTGGAAGCGAGCAGAGGTAGGTGATCTCAAACTGGGCGTCTTCCGCTGCGAGGAACGCGACGGATGGATCCTCGTGGAGCACGCC
>CAZXHQ010000482.1:0-3304 GCA_964640145.1 uncultured Rhodothermales bacterium
CAAGGTTGAAAGTTGAAGGTTCTTTCGGGCGGGGCAGATCGATCAGGAATGAGCGACTTTCAACCTTCAACCTTCAACCTTCAACCGAATAAAGTCAGAGATCGCCGGCTTCGGATCGATGCAGGAGGCCCTCCTCGAGCCGCATGATGCGGTCCGCAATGGAGGCGAGCGCCCGGTTGTGTGTTACGATGATGAACGTATGATCGAACGTCCGGCTCAGGCGCAGGATCTCATCGTGCATCCGATCGGCCGTCTTCGTATCCAGATTTCCGGTCGGCTCGTCGGCGAGCACAAGTCCGGGTTCGTTCATCAGCGCCCGGGCGACGGCGACGCGTTGCTGCTCGCCGCCGGAGAGCTCCGACGGTCGGTGCGAGGCCCGGTCTTCCAGGCCCAGCGTATGCAGCAGCTCCCGTGCTCGATCGCGGACGTCCCGGAACCGCTGGTGCCGAATGAGGGCAGGCATGGCAACATTTTCCAGCGCTGTAAACTCCGGAAGAAGATGATGAAACTGGAAGATGAACCCGATTTCGCGGTTACGGAAGGCCGCCAGCTCTTCGTCGGATTTCCGGAAGACGTCCTCCCCCCGGTAATAAACCGTCCCGGCATCCGGACGGTCCAGTGCACCAAGCAGGTGAAGCAGCGTACTCTTCCCGGTTCCACTCTCTCCGACGATGGCCACGACCTCGCCGGGGGAGGCATCGAAATGCAGTCCGCGAAGCACCTCGAGCGTTCGCCCACCCCCCGTCGGATAGCTTTTCTCCAGCGCCCGCGCGGCCAGCAGCGGCGTCCGCTGCTCCTCGGTCTGCGCCGTTCCGGAGAATGGGTCTTCAGCGTTCAAGATGTGCGGCCAGTTTATTCGGCGTCTTCGCGCTCGATCCCGTACTTGTTCATCTTATTGTAGAGGTGGGAGCGCTGGATGCCGATCGACTCGGCCGTTCGACTGACGTTCCAATCGAATTCGTTCAGTTTCCGTTTGATGAAGATCTTCTCGGCCATGTCGCGGAAGTCGCCGAACTCGTCGTACTGTTCGAGAAGATTGAGCATGGGATCGGTCGTCGAGGCTCCCGGGCGTACGTACCGGTCGACGTCCTCGGCCCGAATCGCGTCGTCCTGCGTCAGCACGATCAGTCGCTCCACCACGTTCTGCAGCTCCCGCACGTTGCCTCGCCACTCCTGCTTCTTGAGCCGTTCGAGGGCGTCGTCGGTGAAGGTTTTGCCCGGTACGCCGTTTCGTTTGGCAAGGCGCTCGCAGAAATGACGCGCGATGACGGGAATGTCCTCTTTTCGCTGCTTCAGCGGCGGCACGTGAATGAGAATCACGCTGATGCGATGGTACAGGTCCTCTCGGAAGGCATCCTCCTCGATCCGGTCGAGCAAGTCCTTGTTCGTCGCGCAGATGACGCGGACGTCGACGGAGATGTTCTTGTCGCCGCCCACGCGCTGTATCTTGCTTTCCTGAAGGACGCGCAGGACTTTCGCCTGGGCCGAGAGGCTCATGTCGCCGATCTCATCCAGAAAAAGCGTGCCCCCGTGGGCCTGCTCGAACTTGCCGATTCGCTGCTTCGTCGCACCGGTAAAGGCGCCCTTCTCGTGACCGAAGAGCTCGCTCTCGATGAGCTCGCTCGGAATGGCGGCGCAGTTGACCTCCACGACGGGGGCTTCCTTGCGCGGCGAGAGATGATGGATCCATTTGGCGACGAGCTCCTTGCCGGTGCCGGGCTCACCGGTGATCAACACCCGCGCTTCGGACGGCGCCACGCGCTCGATGGTGTCCTTTATGCGCATGATGGGCGTACTGTCGCCCAGAATCGGCGTGAGCTCACCTTCGAACTCCTCGATGGCCTGCTTCATGCGCCGGTTCGCCACTTCGAGCTCGCCGCGGTCCATGGCGTTTCGGACCGTAACCAGCATGCGGTTCAGATCCGGCGGCTTCTCGATGAAATCGAACGCACCCAGCTTGGTCGCCTCGACGGCCGTTTCGATGGTCCCGTGGCCGGAAATCATGATGATGGGGACCTCAGGCATCTCGTCGCGGGCCGTCTCGAGCACCTCCATACCGTCACGCTTGGGCATCTTTACGTCCAGCATGACCACGTCATACTGATTGGCCCGCATCTTCTCGAGCGCCTCTTCGCCGTCGACGGCCTCCTCCACGTCGAAATCCTCGTATTCCAGGATCTCCCTCAGCGTCCGTCGAATGCTCGGTTCATCGTCAACAACGAGAATGTGGGGCATACGGCCTGCTACGTTGTCTGCTTGGCGCTGGCGCGAGCGATATACACCTCGATGTTCGAGGCCTGCGTCGATTCAGGATACTCGTTCAGGATGGCTTCATACTGCTCGACGGCCTCGTCCTGCAGGCCGGCCAGCTCGAAGGCTCTCCCGGCGCTGAAGAGGTACTCGGGCGTCGTCAGCGGGTTCTCGAAGTGGTATGCCGCGCGCCGGTACAGATCCGCGGCGCGCTCGAACTCTTCGCGCACTTCGTAGACGGCAGCCTGACCGGCGAGGGCGCTGGCTCCGATGAGGTCGCGCGACACATCGAACGCCGAAAAATGCTCCAGAGCCCGGTCGTATTCGCCGAGATTGAACAGGGCGTCGGCCGCGTAGAAGTGGGCCAGATTGCCGGCCGGGGTGCCGCCGTACTCGTCGGCGATCTCCAGCAGACCCAGCCGGTCCGCCGTGCCTTCCAGCGCCTGCTGATAGGACCCGTCCTCGTACAGCGCAACGATGCCGGCGAGCATTTCTTCCGCTTCGGCCGCCTGCGCGTTCTGGTAGAGGACGTATCCGACGATCGCGGCCACCAGGACGACGACGCCGGCGAGCGCCGCGTAGACGACGTTCCGGTTCTCATCGACGAACTGCCATGCGCGCGCATAGAAGGTGATGACCTTGTCCTCACGCAGTTCGTGCTTTCTCGAAATACTCTTGGGGGGATTCAGCGTCGACATGGATTCGGGAAAAGAGTCATAAAAAACGACGGTACCGCGGCGCACAAAAGAACGTCAGGATCGGAGACGGCGAATCCGATTGCAAGACGGGGACCGGTTTTACGCGCCTCTATTTTATCGTTTCCCGGAAAAGGGCTTCCGCCGCCTCGCCGCATGGTTCTCGACACGATTTTCACCAAAATACGCCTCGCCCCGGTGGATCGTGGACTCCGCGGGACCGTTTATTTAGTCCTGAATCCGACAAGTGTGCATCGACGCACCCGCGCCTGCCCTCTTCCGAGGATGCGGCCCGCTGCGTCATTTCGTCGAACGTCACCCAAACTAAGGAGGATTGTCTTATGGCAATCAAGCTCGGA
>CAZXHQ010000483.1:0-3303 GCA_964640145.1 uncultured Rhodothermales bacterium
GAGCCGGCCGATTCGCGCTCCGCGTCGCCATGGGGGAAGACGTTTACGCGCGTGCAGGACGTGAAGAGGAGCACTACGACGACGAGAGGGGCGTATCGCATGGCACCGGAGGAGATGATGCGTGATGGGCGTGAGATCTCGGACTGGGGAACCGCATGGAGAAAGGTAGGTCTCGAACCCCTTGTTTTCAAAGGAAATCGGACCGCCGCCCTCCGGGGTGGGGGACTCAGCCGTCGCCGGAACGAATGGCGAAGGTTTCCAGCAGGCTCGACGAGTCGTCCCCATCGTCCCTGTCCCGCTTTCGCCCGCCCGCCCGCCCCCAGTGCATCCGTAGATCGAAGACCTGTATGCAGATCGCGCCGAGCACGATGAGGAATCCTGCCAGGATCTCCAGCGTTGACGGCTCCGTGCCGATCGTGACCCACGCCAGCCAGAGGGCGGCAAGAGGCACGAGGTTGCCGTAGAGCACCACGCGCGTCGGTCCCAGCTTCTTGAGGGCGCGCACCTTGACCCACTGACCGACGCCGACGCCGACCGCGCCTCCGAAAAGGATTGCAATCCAGGTCCACATGTCGAGGCGGAGCCAGGGCTCGTCGACGAGCGAATACGAGGCGATGGCGAGGTAGATGAGGCCGCCGATCGCCGTGCGGGCCGCCACCATGGCGGTGGCCCCGTAGCGGGCTGCCAGCGGCTTTATGACATGCAATTCGGCCACCGCCATCAGCAGCGCGAGGAAGAGGAGCACGTCCCCGAACCAGTAGTTCTGGCCCGGTCGAAAGCCGTCGATCGCGAGAGCGAACGTTCCCAGGGCGGCGAAGATGATCCCTACGTAGCCCAGCCAACCGATGCGCTCCGTGCCGAGAACGTACCCCAGCCCGCAGCTGAGCACGGGGCCGAGGGCGAGCCACAGCGACGCGCGTGCGCCGTGTGTGAGCCCCAGGCCTTCGATGCCGAGCCAGGGCGCCAGCGTGGCGCCGATGACGGAAACGACGAGCAGGCGCGGCCAGTCCTCCTTTCGCAGCCGTGGAAACAAACGGTCTCGCCCCGACGCCTCCGCTGCGCCGAGCACGAGCTGGAGGTAGAGAATCGTGAGCATGGCGATCCCGCCGACGACGAAGCGCGAGACGGAGAAGGAGATGGGATCCATCTCGCGAAGGGCGACTTCGGCGAGCACGAAGTTGCCGCCCCAGAGCAGCACGAAAGAGAGCAGCAGCGTGTGATGCGGCCAGGCGGCCTCGCCGTCCGGGTCGGGTTGCTGTTGCTCGTTCGCGGTCATTCAGGGCGCCCAGTCACGCTGATAGGCGGACAAGATAAAGAAACGGCCGGACAGCGTAGGCGGCCCGGCCGGTATTGACTTGATGCAGCGATCGACGGGCGGTGCGTCGAACAACGTACGGACATCCCCAATGAGAGGCGACGCCCCGATGAGGTTACGCCACTTTCTCCTTCTCTTCGGGCGACAACGTCTCGATCGTCTGGAGCTCGAAGCGCACGCCCTGGTCGCCGGGGTACGGCTCATGATGATCGTGCCGGTTCATCCAGATGTCCTCCGGAATGCCCTCGGGAAATGCATCGCATGCGTGGCGGTCCTCCCGCTCCCTGTCGAGATGGGTGCACGCCTTACACATTGGTTCTGCTTGCATCTTCATGGCAACCTCGTTCCGTCTGTTTTTCTTTACCCTCTCTCCATGAACCACGGCGG
The DNA here is from genome assembly GCA_964640145.1 of uncultured Rhodothermales bacterium. Classification (GTDB taxonomy): domain Bacteria; phylum Bacteroidota; class Rhodothermia; order Rhodothermales; family VXPQ01; genus CAZXHQ01. Next base: position 1,703 of record CAZXHQ010000483.1, read on the forward strand.
CACGGCCAAGGATTCGGGCGCGGCCAAATTTGGAACGAGTCTAAATCGATGCTGGAGCCGCCGGCGCAACGGCGTTTGCGACTTAATGCACGCTTCACGGAAGAGGCTGTTGCGGAACACCGGCCCGTTTTGTTTATTTAGACTGAGTCTAAGAAACGCCCCCACACGGCCGTTTGCATGTCCCGATCATTCGAATCCTTTCTGAAAGAAGCTCCCTGCTCGTTCTGTCCGATGGAGACCTGCCGTCCGGCCGAGTGTCGGTACCGCTACTTCGTCAAGGGTAAGAATTGTACGCTGGGCGTACTCTTCGAGGACTCGGTGAACGTGTACTTCGAGTGGCTTACCGAGAGCGGCCGGGTCGTCGATTACGGGCCCCGGCTTCGATATCGCTTCTGGCCCAAGCGGGAATTCGCCCGGCTCATGTCCATGGGCGTTTGGGAACCCGCAGCCGAGGTTGCCGTGTAGCCACTGCCCATGCAGCGCGGCTTCTTCTGTCTTTTCCTTCTCCTGACGGCGTGCGGTCGGTCTTCTGACTCGGATCCGGCGCCGTCGGAGCGACGCTTGCCGTATGCGGCGGCTCCGCTCGACAGCTTGCGGCCGCTGGAGGCCGTACCGCAGGCGGATACGTCCGCCCCGGATGCGGGCGGGGTCTGGGTGGATTCGGGCTGGAGGAACGTCAGGCTGGACGGCCTGCCCGGCCCCGGCGACCTGAACTACGTTCGGTATACGAACACGCCGTACGGCTATTCCATCGCCTATCCGGACACGCTGCTGAGTCCGGACGAACCCGTAGGAGAGGACAGGGGGATGACGTTCGTTTCCGCTTCCGGGGACGTCCGGATGATAATATATGCCGCGGAGCGGGCGGGCTACGAGACGCTGGATGAACAATACGCGTCGGTGGTGGAAGACCCTGAAGTGCGCATCACGTACCGGGCGCGCGATGAGAGCTTCTACGTCGTCTCCGGCCTGGGCGGCGAGTACGTCTTCTACGAAAAGGCGGTCGCCGGCGAGTCGATGATCACTACGTTCCGGATCCGCTATCCGGTGGCGAAGAAGGCCTATTACGACGCGGTCACGGCGCTGATCGCCGCCTCGTTCCGGCAGTAATGCCGCGGCGTTGGCCCCGCGCTAGCGTCGAGGCTAGCTCGCGTTCTGGACGAGGCCCCGGCGTTCGCCCCGGGCTAGCGTCGAGGCCCACTCGCGTTCTGGTCGAGGCCACGGCGTTCGTCGCGGGCTACCACTCGCAAGTGTAGGCCCAGGGCTCCGGGAGCCACCGTCGGCGTTACCTCCACGCGCGGCGTATCCTCCTGCTCACGGCTGTTCAAATGGCGGTTCGACAGGTACCGGGCCGTCATGTATCCGATGGCCGCTCCGGCGAGCACGTCGGTGGGCCAGTGGCGGTCTTTAGCGATGCGCGCGACGGCCGTCCCGACCGGCACCGCCATCAAGCCGTACGTGATCGGTCCGGGATAGTACATGACCCAGGGCGTCACGAGCGCGAACGCCGTGGCGGTGTGTCCGGATGGAAAGGAGGTGTTGCCGGAGAACATGTCGAATGCGCGCGATCCGGCCCCGGTCTCCGGACGCAGGCGGCCGAA
>CAZXHQ010000484.1:0-3297 GCA_964640145.1 uncultured Rhodothermales bacterium
CGTCCATTCCGATGGCGTCCATGCCGGACATCATCTTCATGCTCATCATCTTCTTCATGGTGACGACGGTCTTGCGCGAGCAGGAAATCCAGGTTCGCACCACGCTGCCCCAGGCCGAGGCGCTGACGAAGATCGAGCAGAAGCGGCTCGTCTCGTATATCTATATCGGTCCGCGGAGGCTGGGCGACAATCAGTTCGGCGAGACGGCCATTCAGATCGACGACGCGCTGATCGAAGACGTGGGGACGATCCGCAACGTGATGTATCGAAAGCTGCTCGAGCAGCCGAGGTTGATCGTGTCGCTTCGCGTCGACCAGGAGGCGTCGATGGGGATCGTGACGGACGTGCAGCAGGAGCTCCGCGAAGCCGGAACCCTGCGGATCAACTATTCGAGCCGGACCGAGCGGCCGTCGTAGGGGCCGCCGCTGCCTATCGGTCGAGACGTACTCGATGGAGAAGCCTCGCCATCTTCGGCGGGGCTTTTCTCGTTGAGGGAGCTGCCGCCCTCGTCCAGCCTATTTTACACACTATCAACGTTTCGACCGAGCACCGCCCGTTATCTTTGCCCCTGCGCTGGCTCCGACGACTTCGATTACAAGCGCCATGGCTTACAGCATCACGCTTATCCCCGGCGACGGCATCGGCCCGGAAGTTACCGAAGCGACGCTGACGGTGCTCGATGCCACCGGCGTCCAGTTCGAATGGGATCGGCGCGAGAAGGTGGGCGCAGCCGCCGTCGAAGCCGGGGATACGCCGCTGCCTGAGGACGTGCTGGAATCGATTCGAACGACCGGCATTGCGCTGAAAGGACCCGTCACCACGCCCGTCGGAGAAGGGTTCAAGAGCGTTAACGTCCAGCTTCGCCAGAAGCTCGATCTTTTCGCGAACGTTCGGCCCTGCAGCAGCCTGCCCGGCGTGAAGAGCCCTTTTAAGGACGTCCATCTCGTCATCTTTCGCGAAAACACCGAGGGCCTCTACTCGGGAATCGAAACGTACGACGAGCGCCTGGAGATCGCCGATGCGACGGCGCGAGTGACGCGCGCAGGTACGGAGCGAATCATTCGGTTCTGTTTCGAATACGCAAAGGCCAACGACCGTCATATGGTGACGCTCGCGCACAAGGCCAACATCCTGAAGGTGAGCTCCGGGATGTTTCTACGCATCGGAGAGGAAATCGCAGGCGAGTATCCTGGCATCGTGTTCAACGACCGCATCATCGACAACATGTGCATGCAGCTCGTGATGCGGCCTCAGGACTACGAGTGCATCGTTACGACGAACCTGTTCGGTGATATTCTCAGCGATCTTTGCGCCGGGCTCGTCGGCGGGCTGGGCGTTGTAGCCGGCGCCAACGTCGGCGAGGAGTATGCGGTCTTCGAAGCCGTGCACGGCAGCGCACCCGACATCGCCGGCCGGAACGTAGCGAATCCCACCGCGCTCATCCGGAGCGCGGAGATGATGCTCCGGCATCTCGGTGAGCGCCCGGCGGCCGACGCCGTCCGATCCGGTCTCGTCGACACGTTCACCGCCGGCGATTGCCTCACGCGCGATCTCGGCGGAAATGCCTCGACGCGGGAATTTGCCGAGCACGTAGCCGACCGGGTTGCGCGGTCGGCCGCCCTGTCGAGGTGAATCCGGCCCCCAAACCGTTCCGTCCAGCCACGTCACGCAACGTCGATACTCCGGTACAGGATGATTCAACGCAAACAATCCCTCTATCTGCTTCTAGGGGCCGTAGCGCTTTCGGCGATCTTCTTTCTCGATGGCACGTTGAGCGGCCGGGCGTCGGAGCTGCTCGCCTGGTACACGCCGTCGCTCGTCGTCGCGGCAGCCGCGACGTCGATCCTGGCCGTCGTCGCGATCTTCCTCTACGAAAATCGCCCGTTGCAGCAGCGGCTCGTCGTCGTCGTACAGGTGCTCGACCTCGCCGTCATCATGATCATGGTCGTCGGCATGTTTCTGACCGGCACGCTCTACCTGTTCGGAGGCGGCCCGGATGATCTTCAGCGGACGATCGCGCTCTTCATGCCGGTGGTCGCCTACGTCTTCTTCTACCTGGCGCGCCGCGGCATCCAGTCGGACATTGAGCTCGTGCGTTCGATGGACCGCCTCCGTTGACGGAAGGACGCGATGGAGCAGCACGACCGTGATCGCCGGCCGGCATCCGTCTACTGGGTGCTCCTCGTCGGACTGTCGAGCTTCTCGCTGAGCCCCATCCTGGTCCGACTAGCCGGCGAGGCGCCGGGCATGACCATCGCGGTCTGGCGTACCGTGATCGCCGCCTCCGTGCTGGCGCCGGTGGCCCTTCACCGCGCGCGAGGCGAGATGCGCGCCTTCGATCGTCGCGACCTCTTGATGATTGCGGTGGCGGGGATCCTGCTCGGACTTCACTTCGTCGGCTGGATCGAGTCCCTCTATCATACGACGGTCGCCAGCGCGTCGGTACTGGTCACGACGAGCCCGATCTTTCTGGCGATCCTCGGCTACGTCTTCCTTGGCGAACGGCTCTCCAAGCAGGTCACGGCGGCCATTCTCCTGGCCGTAGCCGGCGCGGCCCTGATCGGTCTCGGGGATCTGTCCGGTGCGGCGCAGGCGGCTCGTGCGCCGCTGCTGGGCAACTCACTCGCGCTTACCGCTTCGCTGCTGTTCAGCGTCTATCTGATCTTCGGACGCGTCGTCCGGCGCAAGACGTCGTGGCTGGCCTACGTCTTCCCGCTCTATACCGTGGCCGCCATCACTATTTTGGTGTTGGCCGTCGTGCTCGACACGCCGATTCTCGGCTTCAGCCCCACCTTCTACGCCCTGTGCGCGGCGATGGCGCTGGGCCCGCAGGTGTTGGGACACGGCTCGTTCAATTATGCCATCCGCTACGTGCCTGCCGCCATTCTGGGACTTCTCTCACTGGTCGAGCCGGTCGGAGCCTCCATCCTCGCCTACCTGCTGTTCGGCGAGCTGCCGGGTAGGTTGGCTGCCGCAGGGATGCTCGTCGTCCTCGTCGCCATCTCGTTTTCCATCCTGTACCGAAGGCGCCACCGCGCCGCCGTGCCGGCGGTCGATTGAGCCTCCCGTTGCCCTCACGTGATGAAGGCGGTGGCGGGCAGCTCGCTGAATCGTCTTCGCCGGCGCACGAAGTAGTCGTACACGATGCAGCCTCGATACGTTGGCAGCACGGCATCCTCGAGCGATGCCGGCCGTGCCGCCGTGTAGACGCCCGTTATGCGGTGGGCGTCCGTATACGCACGCCTGATGGCGGCCGACGCGGTTGCTCTCCCGGCCGCGAGTGCTCGGACGGCCGCT
>CAZXHQ010000485.1:0-3296 GCA_964640145.1 uncultured Rhodothermales bacterium
TCGCCGACGACATCTGCATCGTCCGCTCCATGCAGACCGAGCAGATCAATCACGATCCCGCCCATACGTTCATGAATACGGGCTCGATGATTCCCGGCCGCCCGTCGATGGGGTCGTGGTTGCAGTACGGGCTCGGCAGCGAGTCGGAAAACCTGCCGGGCTTCGTCGTCATGACTTCGGAAGGGGGCGGTCAGGGGCAGCCCATCGCGGCACGGCAGTGGCACAGCGGCTTCCTGCCCGGTCGCTTCCAGGGCGTCAAGTTTCAGTCGACCGGCGATCCGGTCAACTACGTCGAGCTGCCCGACGGCGTCGACATCTCGCGTCAGCGCGCGCTCGTCAACTCCGTCCGCCGCCTCAATGAGATGAAGCACGCGGCGGTCGACGACCCCGGTATCGAGACGCGCATCGCGCAGTACGAGATGGCCTTCAAGATGCAGGCCAGCGTGCCGGATCTCGTCGACTTCTCCGACGAGCCCGATTACATCAAGGAGCTCTACGGCACGGAGGGCGCCGACGGCACGTTCGCCTCGAACTGTCTGCTGGCCAGGCGTATGGCCGAGCGCGGCGTCCGGTTCATCCAGCTCTATCATCGCGGATGGGATCACCACGGCGGGATCAAGGAGGCCCTTCCCGAGACGGCTGGGCTCGTCGACCGCGCATCGACGGCCCTGATCATCGACCTGAAGCAGCGCGGCATGCTCGAAGACACGCTGGTTATCTGGGGCGGCGAGTTCGGCCGGACGCCGATGGCGCAGGGCTCCGGGCGCGACCACCACATCAAAGGCTTCTCCCTGTGGATGGCCGGCGGCGGCGTCCGCGGCGGGATGAGCTACGGCAAGACGGACGACTTCGGCTTCGACGTCGTCGAGAATCCCGTCCACGTGCACGACCTCCACGCGACGATCCTCCACGTGATGGGGATCAACCACGAGAAGCTGACCTACCGATACCAGGGCCGCGACTTTCGCCTCACCGACGTCCACGGCCACGTCGTTCACGACCTCCTCGTTTAATCTCCTAACCCCATGCCCTCCTCTCGCAGATCCTTCCTCAAGACGGCCGCCGCGACCGCCGCCGGCGCCTCGATATCCGCCATCGCTTCGGCGGGAGCGTCGTCCGGGACGTCCTCCGGCGTCCCGGCCGCTGCGGCGCCGCATGCCGGAACGGCGGCGGTCCGTTCAGCGCCCGGCGTCATAACACGGCCCGGCCTCTCCGACGACGTCATCGGTCACGGCGCCTTCCGCTACCGCGTGGAAACCCAATGGGCCGACGTGAATCCGGAGAATACGCCGGTAAAGAACTGTCACGAGATGGTCATGGACCGGCGCGGCCGGCTGGTCATGGTCACCGACGAGACGAAGAACAACGTCCTCGTCTTCGACACCTCCGGTCGCCTGCTCGATGCCTGGGGGACGCGCTATCCGGGCGGACACGGTCTCACGCTCTGGGATGCCGGGGGCGAGGAATTTCTCTTCATCGCCGACTTTGACCGGGGGATCGTCGACAAGACGACCCTGGACGGCCGGGTGCTGCTCACGATAGAGCATCCTCACACGGTGGGGGCCTACGCCGAGGAGATGAGCTTCAAGCCCACCGAGACGGCCGTCGGACCGAACGGCGACGTCTACGTGGCCGACGGCTACGGGTCGCAATACATCCTCCAGTACTCGCCGGAAGGCGAGTTCATCCGCAAGTTCGGCGGCGCGGGAGACGGAGACGACCAGTTCGCCACGGCCCACGGCGTCGCCGTCGACGCGCGCTCGGACGTACCCACGTTGCTCTGCACCTCGCGCGCGCACAACAGCTTCAAGCGTTTTACGCTCGATGGACAGCACCTGGAGACGATCTTCCTGCCCGGCGCCTACGTGTGCCGCGCCGTCGTCGACGACGACATCGTATACGCCGGGGTCTGCTGGTCGCGGCTGCGATACCTGAACCAGACGCCGGAATCCGGTTTCGTGACCATCCTGGATGCGACCGATCGGGTCGTCTCCAACCCGGGCGGCACCGCGCCGGTCTACGAAGACGGCGAGCTGCAGCTCATGGTGCAGTCTGAGCCCGTATTCAAGCACTGCCACGACGTCTGCGTGGACCAGGAGAAGAACCTGTACGTGTGTCAGTGGAATGCGGACGGATCCTACCCCATCAAACTTCATCGCGTGTGAGCGCAGCGTGAGCAGCCGGCCGCAGAATACCTGCACTACGAACCCTCTTGCTGTGCCCCACGATGTCTAAGAAAGGATGGATAGTGGGCGGGGTGCTCTTTGCGGGCGTCCTGCTCGTCCTGGTGCTCGGTCTGGATCGCGGAGATGCCCCCGCGTTCGTGCTCTTCGTCGGGCGATTTCATCCAACGATCGTCCACTTTCCGATCGCGCTCCTGCTCATCGCAGCGGTTATCGAGCTGCTGGCCCCGCGCTGGCGGTCCGCCGCTCGCGTCCGCTCGGCCGTGCCGTTCCTTCTCATGCTGGGTGCCGTGAGTGCACTCGCCGCCGTCGTTCTCGGCTACCTTCTCTCGCTGGGCGGCGGCTACGACGAGCAGACGCTCTCGCTCCACTTCTGGCTGGGGCTCGTCGTGACGGCCTTCGCGTTCATCGTGGCGATCGCGGCCTCGTGGATCGCCGAGCCGGGACGCCTCTTCAGGGGGATGGTCGGCGCCCTGGCCCTCCTGGTCGTCTTCGCGGGCCATTTCGGCGGCAGCCTGGCGCGCGGCAGCGGCTATCTCACCTATTACCTTCCACAGCCGATCAAATCCCTCGTCGGCATCGAGGGGGGCGCTCCCGGGGGTCTGATCGCCGACGTCGACTCCGCGCGCGTCTACGCCGACCTCGTCCAGCCCGTCCTCGAGAGGCGCTGCGTGACGTGCCACGGCGGCAGCAAGACGAAAGGCGATCTGCGGCTCGATTCGCGCGAGGGGATCGAGAAAGGAGGACGAGACGGTCCGGCCTTCGTCGCAGGCAGCCCCTCCCAGAGCGAGATCGTCCGCCGCATCACATTGCCCCCGTATGACGAGGATGCCATGCCGCCCGACGGCGGGCCGCCGCTCGACGTGGGCGAGACCGAGGTGATTCGCTGGTGGATCGCGCACGGGGCCTCGTTCGACGTGAAGGTGGCGGATATGGAGGAGACGCCGACGGCCGTGAACACCTTCCTGGCGCGCGTCTCGCAGCCGCGTCTGCCCCGCCGGTCAGGCATCTTTGCGCTCGACGTCTCGCCGCCCGACACGATGGTCGTGGCTGAGCTCGAGGAGCGCGGCCTCCACGTGTCGCGCATCGACCCCGAGGCGCCGTTTCTGCGCG
>CAZXHQ010000486.1:0-3292 GCA_964640145.1 uncultured Rhodothermales bacterium
TCCGGTCGATCATGTAGCGCGACACCCGGCCCCGACAATCGAAAAACCGGACCCCACTCAGGGGTCCGTTTTTTTGGTAGTACGCCGGGCTTCAAGCTTCGACCGACAATATCCCCTCCTTCCATACGACGATTCCCAGGTAGACCGCTCCAAGCGCGATGGCGGCCGCGGCCGTCCCCCAAAGCGGCCAGGCCTCGCGCACGAGCCAGACGGGGAATACGAGAGGGAGGCTGAGCAGGACGTAGGTCCCGTAGGGTCGGGCGGCCCGCAGCAGCGGCACCCCCGCGAGATGCATCATCGTGCCGACGTGAAGCAGGCGGACGATCCCCCCGGCTGCGGCTATGAGGGCCATGGTGAAGAGTACGTTGCCGGTGCGGCCCCCCGCTACGAGGGCCGCCGTGAGGGCCAGACTCGTCACCAGGCTTATGACGAGCTCCGTACGCTGGCGCTCGAGCACGTCGAAGAGCCGCGTGAGCGGAGATGCTACGCCGCCGAGAAAGAACCAGACCGCGAGGTAGCGCTCGTATGTGCCTGCCAGCCGCCACTCGGCACCGAATACGAATTCGAAGAGCTGCGGGCCCGCCGCGATCAGCAGGACCGTCGGAAACGCACCGATCATGACCAGCCGGGCGTGTACGGTCTCCGTTAGCGCCGACAAACGTCCGTTACGATGGGCCTCCGCGGCGTGGACGAAGAAGACCTGGGAGACGGCCATCCCGATGAGGCTCAGCGGGACGGCCAGCGCCACGAACGCGCGCCCGAAGAGCCCGACCACCTCCAGACTGAAGAAGATGGGGAGTAAGAGGACCGGAAGGCGCCCGACGATCGCATTCAAGAGTGAAGAAGGGGTCGAAAAGGCGGGAAACCGCCGGTACCGCGAGGCGACGGACCGAATCGTCGCAAGGGACGGCGTCCGGTGAAGGGGCGAATGGGGGATGCGCAGGAGGGACGCCAGGTAGAAGACGCTCGAAGCGACATGGCCGAGCGCGAACCCGCCGATCAGCCCCCCCGCGCCAAGATTCGTCGCGAGCCCCGCACCGATGCGTGACGAGAGCATCGCGACCTTGTTCGTCACGTCGCCCGCTGTGATCACGCGAAATGACTTCTGCCGCGAGAGCCAGAGCTCCGTGAGCTTCCCAAACCGCATCAAAAGAAGGGTCGGCGCAAGAAACCAGAGCCACGGCGCGACGGCCTCTACTCGGAGCGCCGCAGCGATGTCTGCGCTCCAGGCGGCTGCCATCGCGACGGCGCTCGTCGTAAGCCCCGTCAGTCCGAGCACGAGCCAGAAGATCGCTCCGGCTCGTTCGTCGTCGTCCGGAAGCATCACCGCGTCCTCGTACCGGAGCGAGGCCGTCGTGATCAGCACGCTGACCAACATCACAAAATAGTCCGAAATACCGAACTGCTCCGGTGTGAAGAGGCGCGTGAGTATCGGCACGGCCAGATACGACAGCATCAGGGTGACCGCCGTACCTGAGAGCAGCGTCATGACGGGTCCGCGGAAGCCTTCGCGTGCATAGAAGCGAGTGATCCACGAGCGAAGACGTGCCATGGAGCCCTTATTGCGAAGAGGGTGTGGACGTCGTATCCTCGACCGACTCCATGTCTTCGCCGCGCTCCGCCTCGTCCGTGCGCCGGTAGACGTACCAATCCTCGGCCGTGAACGCCTCGCGGAAGGCCGGTTCGGGTCCGGAGAGGGGCGTCCGGCGAACCACGAAACCGAAATTGTACGTCGCAGCCAGAACGTCGAGAGGGTCCGCCTCCAGGGATTCATAGGCCGCGTCGAGATCATCGATGAGCTCGGGTCCGCCGCGTTCGGGAAGCTCGATCGGTGCCATGTCCAGGAGCCGGTCGAACCACTCTACCATCAGTTCATCCTGGTAGGGGATCGCCTTGTAATTGACCACGATCGTACGCTGCGCTTCCGATCGAAACGATGACATGGACGGGGGCACCGAAAAGATGGCGTCCACCGGCGTGCGCCGCTGTGCCCAGTCCTGCACCCGGCCGACCGGCGATTCCATTCGCTGGAAGGGACGCACCCGCTCGTGTAGAAAGCCTTCGCCAAGGATCGCTGCTGAAACGACGCCGATCCATGCGATGGTCGCCAGGGTCAGGCCCCAGCCCGGACGGCGGACCACGGCCCGGATCGGACGCCTGAACGTTTGTGGCAGCCAGTGGAAGAATGCTCCCGAAATAAGAATCACGAAGAGCAGCTTCACGAAAACCGTCATCTTGAACAGCTGCAGCTTGGCGACCATCAAAACCGGAACGACCTCCGTGAACAGCCACCCGATCAGTAAGAAAACGGCCACGATGGTCAGAGATCGAAGGATGAAGGCGCGGCCGTCGAGCTGCCTTCGAAACGGGCCCCAGAAGAGCGACCCGATCGCCACCGCACCCAGCAGGCCGAAGCGGACCACATTGTGCATGTAGAACGATCCCGGCAAGTAGTGATGCGGAAGTCTGAATTCGGCGAGGATGTAGAACAGGGACGGCTCGGGATCGAATCCGGCCGGCGCGGCAAGAATTTGCTGATAGACGATCGGACCCAGCGCCGGCGATGACCAGAGCGCAAAGAAGAGACCGAATGAGAGGACGCCGCCAACCGTCTCGACGCTGTCCCGATCCGCGACGACCCGAACCACGCGGATCAGTACGACGACGATCGCCAGATGGAGCCCCACGAGCGCCTGCATCCAGCAAGCAACGCCTAGCAGCACCGGCGCAAGGAGGTACCTCGATCGCAGGAAGTGATAGACCGCCCAGAGCCCCAGCGCCCAGCTCACCATGCTGGCCACCAGCATGCTGTGCACGAGATCATTTCCGCCAAGGGTCCAAACCGGCGTCAAGAGAAGCGACAAAAGGACTGCGGCGCAGGATGCTAACTGATCTTTGGTAAAGTGATACGTTAGCTTGTAGACGGCCCCTGCGATGAGCAGCCAGGTCGTCACGTAGACAATGAGGACGCTCAGCCATACGGGCAGGATGAGGGCCAGCGCATTGAGGAGCCACACGAAATAGGTGCGCACGCTGAACTCGCCCACCTGGAGGGTCACGAACCAGTCCTGCGTGAAAAGACCCGGATCGAGCCGGTGCAGCAGATACGGGATGACCTCGTCCTGATCGCTGTTGCCGTAGTCGTATCCGAAGCGCAGGAAATAGAGTAGTAGCGAGCCGAGGACGACGAAGAGCGGCACCTTCCGTTCGTAGGCCGCGTTCTCCTCATCCCGTATACTGCGTAGGCGCTTCAAACTATTGGCTCACTTGTATGAGGCGGTGAAGGTTGAGG
>CAZXHQ010000487.1:0-3289 GCA_964640145.1 uncultured Rhodothermales bacterium
GTCGGCTTGAGCTTGCGCAGCCACTCCCGCATGCCGCTCGACTCGAACTGAAAGATAGCCACGGTGTCTCCGCGCTGGAAGAGCTCGAACGTCTTCTCGTCGTCGAACGGGATTTCGTCGAGGTCGATCTCGTCGCCGTGCTCCTCCCTGACGAGGCGGAGTGCGTCGTTGATCACCGTCAGCGTTTTCAGCCCCAGGAAGTCCATTTTGAGCAGACCGAACTGCTCGACCCAGCTCCCGTCGTACTGCGTCGTCACGACCTCGTCGCCCTTGCTGCGGGCAACGGCCACCGGAACGTAGTCGCTTACGTCGCCGGGCGCGATGATGACGCCGGCGGCGTGGACGCCCGTGTGCCGCGCGGAGCCCTCCAGAACCTGGGCGTAATGCATGAGCTTGCGGATGTCCGGATCCGCATGGTTCTCGAGCTGCCGGAACTCCTTGACCTCGTTCCTGGCGGACTCCAGGTCCACCTTGACGCCGTCCGGGATCATTCTGGCGATCCGATCGGCTTCACTGAGCGGAATGCCGAGCACGCGCGAGACGTCGCGGATGACCGAACGGGCCCCCATCGTGCCGAAGGTCACGATCTGGCACACGTTCTTCCGGCCGTATTTCTCGACGACGTAGTCGATCACCTTGGACCGGCCGCGATCGTCGAAGTCGATGTCGATGTCGGGCATCGACACACGCTCGGGATTTAGAAAGCGCTCGAACAGGAGGTTGTACTGGAGCGGATCGATGTTAGTGATGCCGAGGCAATAGGCCACGGCGCTTCCCGCGGCCGAGCCGCGCCCAGGCCCGACGCGCACGCCGAGCTCGCGCGCCGCGGTCGTGAAGTCCTGGACGATGAGGAAATAGCCGGCGTAGCCCATTTCCCCGATAATCCGAAGCTCGGTTTCGAGCCGTTCGACGACGTCCTGGCTCATCTCCGGATAGCGATGCCGCGCCCGCACGAAGACGAGGTGGCGCAGGTATGCATCCATGTCGTCGTCGAATTCCTCCGGGATGGGGTAATGGGGCATCAGGAGCTTACCCATCGACAGCTCCAGGTTGCACTTGTCGACGATCTCCCTCGTCCGGTCGAGCGCCGCATCGCGCAGCACGGCATCGAGGTCCGACAGCGACGCGCGCATCTCGTCGGTGGACTTCAGGAAGAACTGGTCGTTCTCGAATTTCATCCGGTTCGGATCGTAGAGATCCTTGCCCGTCTGCAGGCACAGCAGCACGTCCTGCGCGGCGGCGTCCGCCTGCTCGATGTAGTGTACGTCGTTCGTGGCGATGACCGGAACGTCATACTCCTTCGCCCATCGCAGCAGGACGGCGTTGCAGTGCTTCTGGTCGTCGATCCCGTGATCCTGGATCTCGACGTAGTAGTCGTCGCCGAAAATCTCGAGGTACGTTTCAAAAATCTCGCGCGCCTTCTCCGCCCCCTCCTTGAGTATGGTCTGCAGCACCTCCCCCTGGAGGCAGCACGTGGTGGCGACGAGCCCCTCGCTGTACGCGCGCAGCGCCTGCATGTCGATACGGGGCTTGTAGTAGTAGCCGCTCGTATAGGAAAGCGACGACAGCTTGATCAGATTGCGATAGCCGCGCTCGTTCCTGGCGAGGAGCACCTGGTGATATCTCGTCCGGTCCGAGCGGTCCTGCATGCCCGACGGCGTAACGTAGAACTCGCAGCCGATGATGGGCTTTACGCCGGCTTTCCGGGCGGAGGTATAGAATTCGGGAACCCCGTACAGATTGCCGTGATCCGTGATGGCAAGCCCCGACATGCCCGACTGAGCGGTTTTCTCGACCAGCGCCTGGATGCCGGCCGCGCCGTCAAGCAGCGAGAACTGGGTGTGACAGTGGAGGTGGCTGAAGTCGCACATGCAAACGATTACGTTTGTGCAAGGATCAATCTGTCGCCGGTCATTTTGCCGGCTCCTGCAGGCCCGATCCGAACAAACGGATCAGACGCGTTGCGTTCAATACGTGTGGATATCTTCCCCGAAATTGTTGAAAATCCGCATGTTGCCCATCGCGGACGTTCCAATATCTCGCGCGCCCCTGACACCGCCCTGTCGCACCCGTATTCGGCCGGCGTTCGTCGGGTCGGGCGCTTCGAGGCGCGGGATCAACGCCGCCGACTCCCGCCGTACAAGAAGACGGACAGCCGTGCGCCGCACGCCGGGGCGCCCGTGGATGCCCACACAATGCCGCCGCTCGATGGCCGGAGAGACCCTCTACATACTTTATCTGGACGATTACCATGGCGGAGACGTGCTCTTCATGCAGGGCCTCTCCCGGGCCCTGGCCAGGAAGGCGTGGAAGCCGGCGCCCGTGATCGTGCACGGCAGCGGCGAGCATGCCGAGCGCCTGATGGAATCACACGGCATTTTTCGTGAACGGTCGAACGGCGTCCTCGCGATCGAGTCCGCCCGAGAACATGCCCTGGTAGAACGCGCGCTTCGAGGCCTCAACCAGAAGGTGGTGGCACTGCTTACGGATGCCGTCGTATCCTCCGTCGGAGTCATCGGCGCGCAGCGCAACGTGTTCCTGATGCGGGAGGGCAGGATCCATGCCCCCGGAGCCGCGTGGGTGAAGACGATCTGCGATCGGGGCGTGGTGCCGGTCGTTGCGGCGAACGCCCGGGACGAGGAGAGCGGCGCCACCGGAGAGCTGGATCTCACGGCAGCCGTCATCGCCTTCGCCCGCGAAGCGACGGACGCAATTTCGGCCGTGGACGTCGTGTTTTTCACGAAGACGAACCTGCCGGGCCTGATGCGGGAGGGAGCGCCGCGAGCGACGGTATCGCTCGATGATCCCGCCGTGGGCGAGGTAGTGCCCGATTTTCGCGCGGTGCAGCGCGTTGTGACGGCCGGCCTTCCCGTCCTTTTGACCAATTCAAACCGTTTGTCGGATCCGGAGGGGCCCGCAGGCAGCCGCCTTCGCGCATCGCTATGAGGCGCCGGCGAGCTTGAAAAAGACGCCAAGTCGCCCCCAGCCCCCGTCCGGTCGGGCCGCCTCCTTGACAGGCCAGGGCGATTACTTTAAGTTCTTCTCGCTACCTGGAGCCTGACCGATGCGACTCTGCTTGAGGCCGTTATCCGCGCCATCGAGTCGGCCCGCGCCGACGCAGCCCTTCATCCATATGCTGCCGTCACCGCTCCGAGGAACCAGCTCGCCCCTTCGCATAGCTGTTTCCAGGGGCCCGCGCCATCCGGCGTGACGAAACGGGTGCGTTTCGAAATCGCGTCCCCGCATTTCAATAGACACTGGAGGTATTTCAATGAGCCGATTCGACGAC
>CAZXHQ010000488.1:0-3289 GCA_964640145.1 uncultured Rhodothermales bacterium
ATACGCCGACGGGCGGGCGGCTCAAGAGCGGCCGCTATTACGCCCAGACCTACGAACCGGCGTTCCTGCGTCGGTCCCCCGGCACCTCGCTCTCGGAGGTACGCATCGTGCCGAACCCGTTCAGCCTCGCTCAGAGTCCGGACGTGCGATTCAGCGACAAGCAGGACAAACTGGCCTTTTACGGACTTCCGGGCCAGGCCCGGATCGAGATCTACACGGAGGTCGGTGAACTGGTCGAAACCATCGAGCACACCGACGGGAGTGGTGACGAATTCTGGGATCTGACGACGTCGTCCCGCCAGGTCATCGTGAGCGGCCTCTATCTGGCCGTGATCCGCGACCTTGAAACGGGTGATCAAGTTGTGCGCAAATTTATCGTGCTCCGTTGACCGGATTCCCGCTCGTACGATACGGACGTCGCCGGACGCCTGGTATGCGGCGCCGGTCCCAACCGACGACCGACGGTCGATACATATCGAATTCAGATGAGATGAAGGTGCCCTCATGAAGGTTACTGTCGGCAGTACCGTCCTCATTGCGGTGATTCTCTGCCTGAGCGCCACGGCAGCCCTTGCGCAGACGGACGCTCCGGTAGAGCAACCTGGAACGGAGAAGCGCGCTCAAACGAGTTTTAAATTTCTGAGCGTCTCGACGGCGCCCCGTGTGGCCGCCATTGCAGACGCGGTGACGGCCGTGGAAGGTCTCTCCTCGCAATCCCTGTTCTACAACCCTGCCGCCATGGCGCGCATGGGAAGCCGCATTCATGCGGCCATGTCGCAGACCCGCTGGATCGGCGACATTGACTACAACGCGGCAAGCCTCTCGTTTCGGCCGGCCGGCGGCATTTACGGCGTCATCGGCGTGTCCATCATGGCCGTCAACTACGGCGAAGTGATCGGCACGATTCGCGCCGATAACGAGCGGGGTTATCTCGACTACAGTGAGATCGGACTCTCAAATCCGAGCCCCTCAGCGCTCACCTTCGGTGTCGGCTATGCGCGCGGTCTCACCGATCGATTCGCCGTAGGCGGACATGTTAAGTATGCGCAGCAGGACATGGACGAGGGGGTGCTGAGTGCCGCGGATGCTTCCTACAGCACGACGGGTAATGGCGTCGGCACCGTGGCGTTCGACTTCGGAGTGCTCTACAATACGGGCTTCCGCAGCCTCAATTTTGCCATGAGTGCACGTAACTTCTCGCGCGAACTCACCTATGTCGAAGAAAACTTCGAGCTTCCGCTGACCTTTCGTATCGGCTTGTCGATGAATATGGCCGACCTTGCGGATCTGAATACCGACATGCACTCATTGCTACTTGCCGTCGACGCGGAGCGCCCGCGTGATTTCGACGAGCAGCTCAAGATAGGAGGTGAGTATACGTTCATGCGAATACTGTCGCTGCGAGCAGGTTACGCATTTCCCTCCGACATTCAGGGCATGAATGTGGGCGTAGGCGTTCACCATGAGGTCCAGGGTTTCGGCATAGGAGCGGACTACGGCTACTCGTCGCTCGAGGTGTTTGACGACGTCCATCGGCTTTCCATCGAGGTGTCGTTCTGACGCGATAACTGCGACGGATGAGTACCGGCGGAGCCCGGGCCCGTTTATGCCTATCCGTATCGTCCACCCTCCGCCGACCGGTCACGTACTCGCTCGGCGTTTGAAATGATCGCGCCCTACTCTCCGTCACGAGCCGCCATGCACGTCGCATCTCGCATTTCGATGTATCTGGTTCTCTCCGTCGCGTGCCTGCTCGGGGGTTGTACCGAGCGAGAGCGCGTATCGGAGGAGGATGAAGGCGTCGAGCAGCCGCCGAACATCGTCTACATCCTGGCCGACGACGCGGGCTATGGAGATATTGGCGTCTACGGCCAGGAACGTTTCGCTACCCCGAACATCGACCGGATTGCAGCCGAAGGCATCCGGTTCACCCAGCATTACAGCGGATCGACCGTATGCGCTCCATCCCGATCGGTACTCATGACGGGTCGACATACCGGCCATACATATATTCGCGGCAACAGAGAAGTCCAGCCGGAAGGGCAGGAACCGATGCCGGATTCGGTCTACACCCTGGCTGAAATGCTGCAGGAGGCAGGCTACGTGACCGGTGCCTTCGGTAAGTGGGGCCTCGGTTATCCCGGTTCGGAAGGCGATCCGATGAACCAAGGCTTCGACCGGTTCTTCGGCTACAACTGCCATCGCCTTGCGCACAACTACTATCCGCGTCACCTCTGGCACGACACCGAGCGCGTCATCCTGCCCGGCAACGCCGACGGCGGCACGGGTTCATATGCGCCCGATATGATGGTCGAGCACGCGCTGCAGTTCGTCGAAGACAACCAGCATCGCCCCTTCTTCCTCTTCTTTCCGACTCCCATACCCCACGCCGAACTGCTCGTCCCTGAGGACTCTATCTTCGCGAATTTTCGCGCGCAATTTGACGAACCGAAGCCATACGTCGGGGTCGACCGCGGTGAGCCGAGGTATCGGGAAGGAGGCTACGGCTCACAACGCGCGCCCCGTGCCGCTTTCGCAACGATGATGACCCGCCTCGACCGGTACGTCGGCGATATACTCGCGAAGCTCGACGAAGTCGGCCTGGATGAGAACACCATCGTAATCTTCACGAGCGACAACGGGCCTCACGTAGAGGGTGGAGCCGATCCGGACTTCTTCGATTCTAACGGACCGCTGAAAGGCTACAAACGGGACCTCTACGAAGGCGGGATCCGCGTACCTCTGATCGTTCGCTGGCCCGGCCATGTCGAAGCCGGAATCACGACGGATCACGTCTCGGCGTTCTGGGACGTGATGCCGACTCTGGCCGACATCGTCGGCATTGAGGTGCCGGACGATATAGACGGCATATCCTTCCTGCCGACATTGGAGCGCCGCCCGGACGATCAGGTGGAACACCACTACCTCTACTGGGAATTTCACGAGCGCGGCGGCCGCAGGGCCGTACGGAAGGGACGGTGGAAGGCCGTCCAGTACGATATAGGAGAGCGCTCCGACACGCCGACCGAGCTCTTCGACTTGTCCGTCGACGTAAGCGAGGATCATGACATCGCCGCCGAGCATCCGAATGTCGTGGAGGAGCTGAGACAGATCATGGAGGAGGCACGTACGCCGTCGAACCTGTTTAATTTCGGCCGGACAGCAGGCGCGACCGAGTGACGGCGGCGGCACGCGTGAGGAGACAAGGCCTCGTTCGAATCCCACTTAATCCGGATCCAGTCGCACACCGACCCCCTCCGCCGCCGGGCGCCGGTACGGCTCGGGTACC
>CAZXHQ010000489.1:0-3288 GCA_964640145.1 uncultured Rhodothermales bacterium
GGTCCTGTCCTATTCCAACACGCATGCCGAGATAGATGAGAAGCGCAGGCTTTATTTAGAGAAGGGCGCCGTGGAGGGATGAACGTGCGACATGCAGGGCCAGATGCGGTTCTACGATGCCGCCGGTGAGATCCAGGTGTCCGTGATGGCGCTCGCGTTCCCAGGCCGGATCGCATAGGCGGCTCGTCGTGGGGTGGCGACGGCGTCACCACCACGAATTCTCGAACCGCGAGGTCACGTCTCGCGTAGCTCAGGTGTCTATTCTAACACATCGGTCTTCACAATGTGGGATGTCGAACCGTACACGCTCGATCTGTCGGACGTCGTGCAGCTGAGCGATGACGATCTTTTAACGATCTGCGCCGCGAATCCCGACCTGCGCATCGAGCGGAATGCCGGCGGGCAGCTCGAGATCATGGCGCCTTCCGGACTCTCATCCAGCGCGTACGAAGCCACGTTCGTGACCGCCTTGGGAACTTGGAATGAACGGCAGGGCGACGGCGTCGTCGTCACCGCCAGCGGCGGATTCAGCCTTCCTAACGGCGCGATGCGGGCCGCAGATGCCGCGTGGATCCGACGGAGCGACTGGGATGTGCTCACGGCCGAGCAGCAGGAGAAGTTCGCGCCGGTCGTGCCGCAGTTCGTCGTCGAGGTGCGGTCGCCGAGCGACCGGCTCCGCGCCCTGAAGAAGAAGATGGAGGAGTGGATCGAGAACGGCTGCCGTCTCGCGTGGATGATCGACCCCATCGACGAACGGGCGGTCGTGTATCGCGCCGACGGTGCGGTGGAAGAGCACGAGCTGCGCGGCGTTCTCACGGGCGAGGACGTGCTGCCCGGCTTCTCCTTCGATCTGTCGACGCTCGACTGATCGATACCGCTCTCGGTGGGCGTGCCGCGACGTGCGATCCTTTGCTCGGACGAGGAAGGTGCCGGTGTCTGTAGCACCGGCCGTCGAGGGATCGGGCTCGAGGTGTCGGCGTCGAATGGTTCATATCCTTGGCCACCCAACGATGCATCCTATGGAAACGATCTCCGCCTGGAGTCGCGCCCTTCGCGACCCGTCGCTGCGCGATCTGCCGTATAAGATCGAGACCAACGAGTATGGGCAGCTCGTGATGAGCCCGCAGAAGCCGGGGCACGGGCTGCTGCAGGGCCGCGTAGGTACCTTGCTCGAGAAGATCGACCGCTCCGGACAGATGGCGGTCGAATTCGCCGTCGAGACGTCGAAGGGCGTCAAGGTACCCGACGTGGTATGGATCTCCGACGAGCGCTTGAGCCGGATGCCGCAGGACGCCGAGGCCTGTCCCGTCGCACCCGAGATCTGCGTGGAGGTCCTGTCCTATTCCAACACGCATGCCGAGATCGACGAGAAGCGCAGGCTGTATTTTGAGAAGGGCGCCGTGGAAGTATGGACGTGCGACATGCGGGGTCGGATGCGGTTTTACGATGCGGCCGGTGAGATCGAGGCTTCCGTGATGGCGCCCGCATTCCCGGGGCGGATCGCATAGGCGGCTCGTCGTGGGGTGGCGACGGCGTCACCACCACGAATTCTCGAACCGCGAGGTCACGTCTCGCGTAGCTCAGGTGTCTATTCTAACACATCGGTCTTCACAATGTGGGATGTCGAACCGTACACGCTCGATCTGTCGGACGTCGTGCAGCTGAGCGATGACGATCTTTTAACGATCTGCGCCGCGAATCCCGACCTGCGCATCGAGCGGAATGCCGGCGGGCAGCTCGAGATCATGGCGCCTTCCGGACTCTCATCCAGCGCGTACGAAGCCACGTTCGTGACCGCCTTGGGAACTTGGAATGAACGGCAGGGCGACGGCGTCGTCGTCACCGCCAGCGGCGGATTCAGCCTTCCTAACGGCGCGATGCGGGCCGCAGATGCCGCGTGGATCCGACGGAGCGACTGGGATGTGCTCACGGCCGAGCAGCAGGAGAAGTTCGCGCCGGTCGTGCCGCAGTTCGTCGTCGAGGTGCGGTCGCCGAGCGACCGGCTCCGCGCCCTGAAGAAGAAGATGGAGGAGTGGATCGAGAACGGCTGCCGTCTCGCGTGGATGATCGACCCCATCGACGAACGGGCGGTCGTGTATCGCGCCGACGGTGCGGTGGAAGAGCACGAGCTGCGCGGCGTTCTCACGGGCGAGGACGTGCTGCCCGGCTTCTCCTTCGATCTGTCGACGCTCGACTGATCGATACCGCTCTCGGTGGGCGTGCCGCGACGTGCGATCCTTTGCTCGGACGAGGAAGGTGCCGGTGTCTGTAGCACCGGCCGTCGAGGGATCGGGCTCGAGGTGTCGGCGTCGAATGGTTCATATCCTTGGCCACCCAACGATGCATCCTATGGAAACGATCTCCGCCTGGAGTCGCGCCCTTCGCGACCCGTCGCTGCGCGATCTGCCGTATAAGATCGAGACCAACGAGTATGGGCAGCTCGTGATGAGCCCGCAGAAGCCGGGGCACGGGCTGCTGCAGGGCCGCGTAGGTACCTTGCTCGAGAAGATCGACCGCTCCGGACAGATGGCGGTCGAATTCGCCGTCGAGACGTCGAAGGGCGTCAAGGTACCCGACGTGGTATGGATCTCCGACGAGCGCTTGAGCCGGATGCCGCAGGACGCCGAGGCCTGTCCCGTCGCACCCGAGATCTGCGTGGAGGTCCTGTCCTATTCCAACACGCATGCCGAGATCGACGAGAAGCGCAGGCTGTATTTTGAGAAGGGCGCCGTGGAAGTATGGACGTGCGACATGCGGGGTCGGATGCGGTTTTACGATGCGGCCGGTGAGATCGAGCGGTCGGCGTTCGCCCCCTCCTTTCCGGCCGAGATCGATTGACGCGGAAATGCGAGCGCCGGTTCACCCAAATTCAGCCGTTAGAATACGAAGACGACTTACGACGCGAGAGGCCACCGAGCGCTTCCTCGACTCTGTTGCAGAGGGTCGCACGTCGGACGTGGTTGACTTGTTTGCCAGTGATCCGTCCGTCGACGACGCGACGTCCGGCCGGATCGGTGAACCCCGGCGGAGACGGGAAGGTCTCCGCCCGCGATGATCACGATGAGGATCGTTGCCGAGGCGGCCGCGAACGGCTCGCAAGCTGCATCCTGACCTCGTCAAGAAACGCCGGATCGGGGGACCACGCGCCCACAAGATACGAGCGCAGCGCGGCGGCGATCGGGGCGATGGGTGAGGCGGAACCGCCCCCTCGGGACCATCGTTTGAAGCCGCCACAACCGGGGCTATAGCTCAGTTGGTAGAGCGCTGCAATCGCACTGCAGAGGTCAG
>CAZXHQ010000490.1:0-3286 GCA_964640145.1 uncultured Rhodothermales bacterium
CGCTGCAAGCACGCGTCTCCTGCGCCATGCCTCGCGCAGGCCCGCGTATCTATTACATGGGCATAGAAAGACCACCCCTGCCATGGAGTCTGCCTCAACGCCTGGGACCACTCAGGAAAACGGTTCGATATTAACCCTCACCCTCGGCGAACTCGAGAAAAGGCTTAAGGACTTCGAACGCGAGTACCTTAAGGAGAAGAGCACCGAAACCGTCGGCACGTACATGCGCTCGCTCAATGAGTTCGAGCGCTGGTTCGTGCAGCAGCAAGGCCGCTTCCACTTCTCGGAGGAAGGGATCCGGAAGTACAAGCGGTACCTGATGGAAACCCGGGAGCTGAGCCAGGTGTCGGTGTCCACCTATCTCACGGCAGTGCGTCGCTTTTGCCAGTATCTGGCAGACATCGGATTGCTCGATGAAAATCCGGCTCTGGCCGTAAAGGGAAATCGACGGCCGTCCTCCCATTCTCGCTCGGTCCTCACGGAAGGCGAGATCGAGCAGCTCATCGCCAGCCTCGATACAACCACGCGGATCGGAAAACGCGATCAGGCCGTCATCTACCTGATGCTCTACGGGGGCTTGAGCGAGATCGAGATCGTCCGCGCGGACCTGCAGGATCTAGAGCAGACGCTCATGGGATGGTACTTGCGCGTGCAGGGTAAGGGTCATACCGTGAAGGACCAGCAGGTGCCCGTCGATTCGTTCGTGATGGAGAAGATCCACATGTACCTCGAGGCGCGCGGCCGCATCCGTCCGGAGGATCCCCTCTTCATTTCGCACGGGCACCGCTCTGAGGGTCGCCGACTCAATACGAGGTCCGTACGCAGCCGCATCAACCAGCATCTGAAGGCGGCCGGCATCAAGCGCCGCGGCATCACGCCGCACAGTCTCACGCATACGGCTGCGCTCATCTGGCTCAACGACGGGATGGCGCTCGAAGAGGTTAAGAAGAGGATGCGCCACGGAACACTCGACACGACGATGATACACTTCAAGAAGCAGGGGCTCTTGAAACGGGATCCGGAAGCGCTGGAGGAGATCGGAGGACGCTGAGATACCACACCGGCAAAGCGTGTCGTGCGGCAGGATCAGGCCATGCCTGTAGACAGGACGGCACACCCGTTTAGTAGGACGGCCGCGCCCGTTTTCAAGACAGCCACGCCCGTCGACAGGACGGCACGGCCGGCACATGGGATGTCAACTTTACCGGATGGCAGCGCACGGTCGCTCTCGACCCTTTACAAGACAGTCTGAAGCGTGAACTGGTGCAGCCCGCCCAGCGTGGACCACGAATTGAAGGCGTAGTCGAAGCGGAAAGTGGACACTTTGATGCCGAAGCCGAGGCCCAGACCGGCCATGTCGAGCCGGCTTTTCATCTTCAGGTCTTGATGCCGGCGGTGGTTGTAGCCGAAGCGGACGTTGAAGGCTTCGCTAAACTGAAACTCGCCGCCGATGGCGACGTGGCGGAGTGCATCGCCGACGGGGCCGCCCCCACCGAGGTCGTCGCCCACATGGTTCAGATTGTATCCCGTCACGGAAAGCAAGAAGGGCACGTATTGGAGTCGTTTCGAGACGCCGATGCGGACGTCGAAGGGCAGCGCGTCCCTGGATGGTCCGAACCGGTCCAGCACGGCTCCAAGATTGTTAGCCGACGCGCTGAGGGTAAGACGTCTTTCCGGAAGGTGGTAGGCGACGCCTACGTCGGCGGCGAGCGCGGAGGCCCCGTACGATCCGATGCTCGAGTGCATCGCGTGCACGTTGGCGCCGTAGCGGAGACGTTCCTGTTCCGATCTCGCCAGTGATACCGTCAGTGCCGCATCTCCCGCGTCGAAGTCACCCGTCGGCTGTCCGCCTTCATCGTACCCATCCATGTTCCCCCAACGGACGTACCGGAGCCCGGCGCCGAGCGTGCCGACGCCCTCGACGTGCCGCGAATGTGCGACGAAACCGGCATTGATCCCTGCCAGGTGATTGAGATAGGAGATCGAAAGCGCCCGGTGCGCGTCTTCGTTGAGAAGCGCCGGATTAAAAAAGAGCGCGTTTACATCATCGCCGTATACGGCCGAGAAAGCGCCCCCGAGGGAAGCGGCGCGCGCTGAGGGCTCCAGGCGCAAGAACGAAAACGCCGTCGCCGGACCCGGCTGCGCCGGCGCCGTCGTGGATACGCCGCAGAAGATCAAAAGGAGCGGGATGATCCGCAGGTCAAAGGTCCGCATGCCGAGCAGGAGCCGGGTAGGACAACGGAAAAGGAGATCGGTAGCGGACGTGAATAGGCGCGCGCGTTTCGAATATACCTGGAAAGGGCGACGTATATACTGTAGCCGCGTCCGATGGTTTGCCCGCGTATCCGCTCCCGACAGCCACGCTGTAGGATCGCGGAGCGGCGCGGAGGCCGGCACTCTCTTTGAGGCGGCATGGAGACGCGCAGGGAACGGATCCCCTCTCGTAGCGTGAGATTCACGGCTTTAATGTAGGGCGTTTTGACGCTGCGGGCCAGCGTGAAAGGGTTGCCAGAGAAACGACGCCCTACCGCGTTGGATTCGAGGTCTGACCGTGCGGCCACGAGGCCGCGTGGCGTGCCGCCGGCCGACTCATCTTCAGGAGCCGGGCCCCGATACTTTCTATTTCAGGACAGTCGCACGACATGATAGACTTTTTCAAATCTTTTTTCGGCGACAAGAACGAGAGGGAGCTCAAGCAGCTCTGGCCGATCGTCGAACAGATCAACGAACGCTGTGAAGATCTGACCGAACTGAGTAACGACCAACTTCGCGAGCGAACGGAAGAATTCAGGCGCCGGATCAAGGAATCCGTCGCCGACATCGAAGCGCGGCAGGCCGATATTAAGAGGCAGCTGCATGGCGAGCCGGCCGAATCGCCGGAGATGGTAGACGGACAGGTCCCCGAACTTTCGGAAAACGGGCAGGCCGATGCCGAAGACGAAGACCTCACGCTGAACGAGCGGCACGCGTTGTACGACGAGCTCGACGCGCTGGAGGAGGAGTGGCTGGAAACGGTCGAGGCTACGATGGACAGCCTGGTGCCGGAGGCCTTCGCTGTGGTGAAAGAGACGTGCCGGCGGATGCTGGGCGAAGAATGGACGGCCGGGGGGTCCGTCATCGAGTGGGACATGGTGCCGTACGACGTTCAGCTCCTGGGCGGCGTCGTGCTCCACCAGGGGCGGATTGCGGAGATGAAGACGGGTGAGGGAAAGACCCTCGTTGCCGTGCTGCCCCTGTACCTGAACGCCCTGGCCGGCCGCGGGTGCCATCTGGTGACGGTCAACCC